>DXWR01000213.1 GCA_019416775.1 Oscillospiraceae bacterium
TTTTAATAGTTAATCTTTCTATCTTGGGTATTAGCAATAAGACTCCAACGTTTCCTCCGCCCGATGGATCTGTTCCTCCACCGCTTCCGGCGCAGGACCGCCAAAGGCCTTCCGTCCCCGGACACACTGTTCCAAATTGATGGCCTGATACACCCCTTCCTCAAAGAGGGGGCTGGCCTGCCTATATTCTTCCAAGGTCAGGGTTTCCAAGGTCTTATTATGATCGATGCAGTAAGCCACAAGCTGTCCGGTGATCTTATAGGCATCCCGGAAAGGCAGGCCCCGGCGCACCAGATAGTCGGCGCAGTCGGTGGCGTTGATAAAGCCTTTGGCGGCGGCGTGGCGCATATTTTCCTTCTTCACCCGCATGGTTTGGAGCATAGGGGTGATGGTGTTCAGACACAGCAGAGCGGTGCGACAACTGTCAAAAATAGCTTCCTTATCCTCCTGCATATCCTTGTTATAGGCCAAAGGCAGACCCTTCATCATGGTGAGCAGAGTGGTCAAGTCCCCGATAGCCCGTCCGGTTTTGCCCCGGATCAGCTCGGTGATATCCGGATTTTTCTTCTGGGGCATAATGGAGCTGCCGGTGGAGTAGGCGTCGTCCAGCTCCACAAACTGGAATTCCCAGCTGCACCACAAAATGATTTCTTCACTGAGTCGGGAGAGGTGCACCATCAAAATGGCGATGTCGCTGGCCAGCTCCATGCAGAAATCCCGGTCGGACACCCCGTCCAGGGAGTTTTCGGTGGGGGCGGTAAAGCCCAGCAGTTCGCTGGTGCGGAACCGATCGATGGGGTAGGTGGTGGAAGCCAAAGCGCCGCTGCCCAGGGGACAGTAGTTCATCCGGTCAAAGCAATCCTGCATCCGGCCCAGATCTCGCAGCAGCATTTGGACGTAAGCCATGAGATGATGGGCAAAGGTGATGGGCTGGGCGCGCTGAAGGTGGGTGTACCCCGGCAGCACCGTTTCAGTGTGCTCCTTGGCGATGGCGCAGATGGCCTTGGCCAATTTACCGGTAGCTCCCATAATTTCATCCAGCTGTCCTCTCAAATACATCCGCACATCCAGCGCCACCTGGTCGTTCCGGCTGCGGGCGGTGTGGAGCCGCTTGCCGGCATCCCCGATCCGAGCGGTGAGCTCCGCCTCGTTAAACATGTGGATGTCCTCGGCGTTGGGGTCGAATTCCAGCTTGCCGCTGTCCAAGTCATCCAAAATCCCAGCCAGCCCCTTACAGATGGCCTGCTGGTCCTCCTTGGAGATGATGCCCTGTTCCCCCAGCATGGTGGCATGGGCGATGCTTCCGGCAATGTCGTCCCGGTACATCACTGCGTCAAAGGAGATGGAGCTGTTGAAGTCGTTGACCTGACTGTCGATTTCTTTTTTAAACCGTCCTGCCCACATGGCCATGGCGTTTTTCCTCCGATTCTTACTTCCCTCAGGAATGCGGATAGACAATACCGCCGCAACAAGGACAGTATTGTCTAAATTTCCACTTGCTTTGGTTTTTTCTTACTGGTTGTTGTTCCGCTGCTGATCCAGCAGAGCCTTCACCTTAATGGGCAGGCCGAAGAGGTTAATGAATCCTTCGCTGTCCTTCTGGTTGTACACGTCGTCTTCGCCGAAGGATGCAAAGTCTTCGCTGTACAGGGTGTAAGGGCTGGTGACGCCGGCGTTGATCATGTTGCCCTTATACAGCTTCAGCTTCACATCGCCGGTGACGGTTTCCTGAGTCTTGTCCACAAAGGCGGAGAGGGCTTCCCGCAGGGGGGTGTACCACAAACCGTCGTACACCAGCTCGCCGAACTTTTGAGCCACCAGGTATTTGTAGTGCTGGGTGGCCTTGTCCAGGCAGATGGTTTCCAGCACTTCGTGGGCCTTGTACAGGATGGTTCCGCCGGGAGTTTCATACACGCCGCGGCTCTTCATGCCCACCAACCGGTTTTCCACAATGTCCAACAGGCCGATGCCGTTTTCCCCACCGATCTTGTTCAGGGTCTTGATCAGGGTTACGCCGTCCATTTCCTGACCGTTGAGGGCGGTGGGGATGCCCTTTTCAAAGTGCAGGGTGATGTAGGTAGGTTGATCCGGGGCCTGTTCCGGAGAAACGCCCAGTTCCAAGAAGCCGGGCTTGTTGTACAGCGGCTCATTGGCGGGATCTTCCAAGTCCAAGCCTTCGTGGCTCAGGTGCCACAGGTTCATGTCCTTGGAGTAGTTGGTTTCCCGGTTGATTTTGATGGGAATGTTGTGAGCTTCGGCGTAATCGATTTCCTGATCCCGAGACTTGATGTCCCAGATCCGCCAGGGGGCGATGATGGCCATTTCCGGTGCCAAAGCCTTAATGGTCAGCTCAAACCGCACCTGGTCGTTGCCCTTGCCGGTGCAGCCGTGGCAGATGGCGTCTGCCCCTTCCTTCTTGGCAATCTCCACCAACCGCTTGGCGATGGGGGGACGAGCGAAGGAAGTGCCCAACAGGTAATCCTCGTATTTTGCCCCGGCCTTCAGGGTGGGGAAGACGAAGTCGTTAACGAATTCATCCTGGATGTCTTCAATGTACAGTTTGGAAGCGCCGGTCTTCAGCGCCCGTTCTTCCAGTCCTTCCAGTTCTGCGTCCTGGCCCACGTTGCCTGCCACGCAGATAACTTCGCAGCCATAAGTTTCCTTCAGCCACGGAATGATGATGGATGTATCCAGTCCGCCGGAATAAGCCAGCACTACTTTGTTATATTTTGCCATAACAGCCTTCCTCCCAATTCTGTTCGGTCCAAATTTTTTACAAGGCTTATTATACACCTTCTCATTGAAAATGCAAGCTATTTTGAAATTTTATGCAATCTTTTTCAGCTTTGCCGGATTCCTTCGATTTTTCCTGGGTTTTTAACCCGGATTTTATGAAAATATTCTGCGGATATTCTGTTCTATTTGAATAT
>DXWR01000214.1 GCA_019416775.1 Oscillospiraceae bacterium
ATTGTCCCGCAAAATGACTTCTATCCAGATAGTCTGCCGGGGTCCTCTCGGGCCTCTGCTTTGCTATACCCTTTTTGCACCATCCGTTTTTCCACTCCTTCTCTCTTTTTAGGGCTTGACTTTTAATAGTTAATCTTTCTGGATGAGTATAGCCGGTTCCGTTATCTGGAAGCCTTTGAAGAACACAACACCTATACTTCCGCTGTATTCCTTCGCCATGTGGTAGAAAAATTCCCCTATGCCATTGAATGTGTCCAAACAGATAACGGCGCAGAGTTTACCAAACGACTGCTTCCCAAAGGAAATGATACACCAACCTTGTTTGAGAATACCTTAAAAGAACTTGGAATCCGGCATAAGCTCATTCGCCCATACACTCCCAGACATAATGGCAAGGTGGAACGCAGTCACCGCAAAGACAACGAGGAGTTTTATGCTTCTCACCGATTCTATTCTTTTCAAGATTTCAAAAAGCAACTTGCCGTACGGGAAAGAGCCTATAACAATTTCCCTATGCGTCCTCTCAACTGGCAGTCTCCTGAACAAGTCCTATCTAGTTTCCCTAATGTGTAACACATCATTGACAAACCTACAAAGCGAAACTTCCAAAAAACACAGTCCGCCTGGAATTTTTCTCCAAACAGACTGTGTCTTTGCTTGTGATCATGCTTTGATTAGAAAGCCACCCAAAACCATTTCAACCAAATTTTTTGGTACCAAGGCAGTGTTTTGTACACACTTTTGGCGGTGCGGAGATAGGCCTTCTGTACAAATTTCAGCTGCTCCGAAGTGAGAGGTGCTTTTCCATAGGCTGCCTGGCCCACAAGATCCAGCACCCGGAGCATTTCTTCCCGAGACAGGAAGGGGTTGGTTTCAGGATGACGGCGGAAATATTCTTCTGCCGGCTCTTCGGTTTCTTCCCAGAAACCGCCAAACCGCAGCACCCTCAACATCCGGCTCCATTCCTCCCGGACGCCCTTAGAGCCCCGGCGCATCCAGTACGGCAGTTGAATGGTGATACCCAAACCTCGCAGTTTATCCAACAGCTTGTGCATCCACTTTGACAGCTTTTTGGTTCGAGTCCGGCTGCGGGCACGAGAGGATGCTTTCAGCCGAGCCAACCGCATGGCCCGCCATAGCAGCAGCACCAATACCAGCACCATCGCTGCCAGCACCACACCGAACATCCACCAGAACCACACCGGCAGGCCGGAATCGCCCAGATCTTCCTGGGAATTGGAAGCGTCTCCTTCCAACAGCGAGGAGGTGGAGAGCTGCGAAGTCTGGGAGGTGGCAGAGGAGGTGGAAGAGGTGGTCTGGGAAGAAGTTTCCGACGAAACGGTATTTTCTTCCGGCGGAGCGGTATAGCCGGTGACAAATGTCACTTCAATAGGCACCCAGCCATAATCTTCCAGAAAAATTTCCGGCCAAGCATGGGCGTCACTGTCGGTAATAGAAGCCCGATAGCTGCCGTCTTCCAGGAGTTCAAAGTCCCCCGGATCCACCGAATAGCCGGACACATACCGGGCAGGGATCCCATACAGCCGAAACATCAGCACTGCCGCAGAGGCAAAATGCTGGCAGTAACCCATATGGCTTTCAAAGACGGTATACTCCACCGGGTCTTCGTTCATGGGAATCTGACCGGGGGTGCTGGTGTAGCGGATGTGGGTGAATAGAGTGTTCCGAATAAAGGAAATGATGCTATCCAAATCTTCTTGAGGATTGTCCCGGCAATACTGGGTCAGCTGCGGCACCAAATCTTCCGGCACCTGGGTATAGGCTTCCAAAGCCTGCTCTTGGTAGTATTGCTGGAACTGACGGTAGCTTTGGGCGTTATAAGCCTGTTCCGGGTCCATGGAATCCCAATCCAGATGAACATCGGAAGTCTGATAGTAGGAAAACCGATAGCCGTCCTGGGTTTCGTAGGAATTGTTGTAATAGTAGTAATAGGGAGGATACCAGCTGCTGTCCTTGCCGTAAATCCCCCGAAGGGTTAGATTTCTGGGCAAGGGCGCATCTTCCCGCTGGGTCCACTGGTTTAGATTATAGTACAGAAAGCGGAAGACACCGGAACCCCGGCTGCTCCAGCCGTCCCCCATCTGCTGTTCCACCTGTTGAAACAGCTGGGATTCATCTAATTCCGCCCAAGAACCTCCCTGATAATCCCCGCCGGTAAAGCCTTTGAGGTAGATGGTTTCGGTAGGAGGATTGTCCGTGTAGGCAGCCAGCAGCTCCTGTCCGCCGGGAAACAGGTTGCCCCGATTGATGACACCGCTGTTGGTGACAGTGGACCGAGCCGAAAACGGCAGTACCATTTGCTGCAGCTGGGAGGCACGATACTGTACCAGTCCTGTGAAGTAGTAGATGGGTTCGCCAAACCAGTTGACCACCAACAGACCCGCCAACAGCATCACCAAAGCCAGTACCGCCACGGAAAGGCTGCTTTTCTGCAGCGACAAACCGGAATTTCTGCCCTGAAGCACCACTTTCCGCCGGCGGCTCCTCCGCCTGCCGTACACCAAAGCGGCAAACGCCACCTGAAAGACGGCCAAACAAAACACCGTGGGCAGCGGCGGGAAAAAGCCGATCAAGGTGGGCGCCACCAACAAAAAGGTGATTAAAATCCAAACCAGCCAAGCCAGCTTTGCCCAAAGGCAGAGCAGCATGATCCAGGTCACGGCGGCGGTAAGGAAGGTGACTGCACCGGTGACATCGGTGGGTTCCACCCGTCCTCCTAAAATGCTTTGATAGAGAACCGGGAACTGGGCCAAGAAATCCGTTTGGCAGAGCCAAAAAGCCAGCCCCAGCACTGCCAAGAGCAGCAGCAGGCCCCACTTCACCCATTTTCGCCGTTTTTCCAACATCCAGCCAAAGGGAACCAGCAGAATCAGCGCTGCCAGCACCGGCCAAAGCCAAAAAACAGTCACCGATTCCGCTGTGGACAGCAGGCACCAAATGCCGCAAAGTCCAACCAGCAAAAACACAGGGGTGAGCCAATACCAAAATCCGGATTGTTTTTTCAGGACAGCGGTTTGTTCCAATGCCGTCACCCCCCTAGAGCTTTAATGTAAATTGCGAGAGCTGCTGTTCCAACTGCTTTGGCGAAAAGGTGCAGAGCACCTGATTTTTCTCCCGCAGCTGCAGGCCGGTGGTAAACTCCAGCTGCAAAATTTTTCCTTCCGGCGCCATGGGCGGCGCGGAATGATCCAAAGGAAGACATTCTCCCAGCTCCAAGTGATAGAGCCGCAGCAGCAGCGGCGTGACGCCTTCTTCTCCGGTGAGTTCCAGACCCTGAATCCTGCCTTCCAAATCGGTCCAATACACCGGAACTTGAGGGAGGACCTGGAGCAGTCCATGAAGAATGGCCGATAAAATCACGTAAAACCCTTCCCGCTGGGAGGGTGTGGAAAAGCGAAACTGCTCCCACACCAGGTGCAGCTCCACCAACCGGTCCGCCTCCTGCTCAAATTCCTTCACCCAGATTTTTTCCGTGCGGGCGCTCTGCTTCCAATGGATGGCTCGGGTATTGTCACCATCCTGGTATTCCCGCAGCTGACGAATCTCCTCGGAATCGCCGATTTGCTGGGGCAGCGAACGCAGCAGCAGCGCAGTGCTGTCCCCGGCGGAACGATAGGACAGTTCCACCCCCATGGCGCGCACCGGCGGCAGCACGGCCAATGTCCCCTGAGCGCTCTGTTTCCGGGAGGACGAAGAGGTCAGGCCAAACCAATCGTAGACACGGATTTTGTCCAATTCCAACAGCAGCAACCCGCAGTACTTCACGGGAAGTTCCACTCGGCTGAGCTGAACTTCCCTGCCTCGAAGGGAGCCGAAAACATAGAGCTTTTTGCTTTTGGAGTCCCAGGGATAGCAGTATTGCAGCCGTGCCCGGAACCGAGGGATGGCGCCCTTGCCGGTATTTTCCGAACGAAGGGTACAGGACACCTTTTTTTGCCGGGGAGCGGTGGCAAGCTGCTTTTCAAAGCCCATCTTCAAATGCTTGCGGCGGCGCCAGGAAATCCAGGCAAGGCAGATCCACAGCAGCAGTTCAGCAATGCCCAGGGCCATCAGCCCGTCAATTCGATAGATCCCGCCTACCCACAGCATCACCAGCATCAAAAGCAGGTAGAGTACTTTTTTCATGTCAGTCCCTCTCCAGGGTAGGGCGATGCACCGAACTGAGCACATCCGCCAAAATCTGATCCGGAGTGACCTCCGCCAACTTGGCGTCCGCTCCCAAAATCAACCGGTGGCGCAGCACATAGGGCAGCTGTTCCTCCACGTCCTGAGGAGTGACATAATCCCGTCCCTGCAGCCAGGCAGAGGCACGGCTCAGCCGCACCAAGGCAATAGTGGCCCGGGGGCTGCCGCCCTGCTCCACATAGGGGTGCTTCCGGGTCGCCTGGACCAGCTCCACCAAGTAGCGGTAAAGGGTGTCCTTCAGATGCACTTCACAGGTTTGATTCTGAATCTCCAACAGGGTGTTTTGATTCATAATGGGCTTGATTTCATCCAAGCGATTTTTCTGGCCGATGTTTTTCGCCATCCGCATTTCCCCGTCGAAATCAGGATAGCCAATCGACATAGAAATCATAAACCGGTCCACCTGG
>DXWR01000215.1 GCA_019416775.1 Oscillospiraceae bacterium
GTAGCATAAAGTCCTTGGAGAGGGACTCTAATCACTACTACTCTATAATACAAGGAGTATTTTGGCGGCTTTGAAGGAAAAGCAGGCCCGGCAACAAACTGCTTGACAAAATGCAAAGGAGCAGGTATACTGTCTTACAGAGTGCAGAGCGCACGAAGGGGTACACCACCGCGGGTGTAAGCTTTCGTGTGCTCTTTTTTTGTTGCTCATTGGGAGGTGAAGAGGATGACGGTAACGGTAAATGGAGAGACCAAAACCGGTTGCGCCAACGTATTGGAACAGCTTACTCACATGGGATTTGACCCCAAACGGGTGGCGGTAGAAAAGAACGGGGAAATCGTACCCCGGGCGCAGTATGAAGCAACTCCTTTGGCAGAAGGGGACAAGCTGGAGGTGGTTCGTTTTGTGGGAGGCGGCTGATGCTCCAACGATCACAAAAGAACAGATCCAAGCTGCCATGGACCAACGCTTTTCTCCGGAGATCCGCCAAAAATTGGCAGATGCTCGGGTGGGAATTGCCGGTTTAGGAGGTTTGGGAAGTCACATTGCAGTGATGCTGGCCCGCACCGGGGTGGGGACGCTGCATTTGGTGGATTTTGATGTGGTGGATCTCACCAACCTAAACCGCCAGCAGTATTACCTTCCCCAATTAGGGCAGGAAAAAACCAAGGCTCTCTGCGATTTGCTGCGGCAGATCAACCCTTATCTGACCTTGCTGCCCCAGACCGTGCGGGTAACCGAGGAAAATGCCGGGGAATTGTTTCGGGAAGATCCCATCCTCTGCGAAGCCTTCGATCAGCCGGAACAGAAAGCCATGCTGGTCAGCACTGTGCTGGAACAGTGCCCCAATACAATGGTGATCTCCGGTTCCGGTATGGCGGGTTACGGCAGTGCCAACGATATTCGCAGCCGGAAAGCGGCCCGGCGGCTCTACCTCTGCGGGGACGAAACCACCGATCTGGCTCCCTTCCGAGGATTGATGGCCCCACGGGTCAGTGTTTGCGCCGGCCACCAGGCCAACCTGGCGGTGCGGTTGATTTTGGGAGAAGAAACTCCCTGAGTTGTTTGATTAAAATTGGAAAGGAAGAACATCATGCAGGATACCTGGAAATTAGGCGGCCATGAATTTACCTCCCGGTTTATTCTTGGCTCCGGAAAATACGATTTGAATCTCATCAAAGCGGCGGTGGAGGACGCCGGCGCCCAGATCATTACCTTGGCTCTCCGCCGGGCTAATACCGGGGACACCGAAAACATTCTGGACTACATCCCCAAAGGCGTCACCCTGCTGCCCAACACCAGTGGCGCCCGGAACGCGGAAGAAGCAGTGCGGATTGCCCGTTTGGCTCGGGAGATGGGCTGCGGGGACTTTGTGAAAATCGAAGTGATTCACGAGTCTAAATATCTGCTGCCGGACAACTACGAAACCATTAAGGCTACCGAAATTTTGGCCAAGGAAGGTTTTGTGGTCATGCCCTACATGTACCCGGATTTGAACGTGGCCCGGGATCTGGTGAATGCCGGCGCGGCGGCTGTCATGCCTTTGGCTGCCCCCATCGGTTCCAATAAGGGACTGTGCACCAAGGAGTTTATCCAGATTCTGGTGGAGGAAATTGACCTGCCTGTCATTGTAGACGCCGGCATCGGCCGTCCCAGCCAGGCCTGCGAAGTGATGGAGATGGGTGCCGCTGCTGTCATGGCCAATACCGCCATTGCCACCGCCGGGGACATTCCCGCCATGGCCGGGGCCTTCCGCAAAGCCATTGAAGCTGGTCGGGCCGCCTATCTGTCCGGCTTGGGCCGGGTACGTCAGACCGCCAGCGCTTCCAGCCCCCTCACCGGATTTCTGCAGGACTAAGGGAGGGCATCAGCATGACGAAAATTACACAAGACTGGGACCCCATGGAATATGCCCCGGAGATGGAGCAGATTGACTCCACCATCTTGGAGGAAGTGCTTCGCCGCCGGGAGGAATACGACTACAATCGTTACACTGCTGCCGACGTCCGCCGGGCGCTGGATGCAGATCACCGCACCCCGGAAGATTTTGCCGCCCTGCTGAGCCCTGCTGCCGCACCCTTTTTGGAGGAGATGGCCCAAAAAGCCCAGCTGGAGACCCGGAAGCATTTCGGCAATTCCGTGTATCTCTTTACCCCCCTTTACATCTCCAACTACTGCGAGAATTACTGCGTCTATTGCGGCTTTAACTGCCACAATAAGATCCGTCGCGCCAAGCTGGACATGGACGGCATCCGTAAGGAGATGGAAGCCATTGCCAAAACCGGCCTGGAAGAGATTTTGATCCTCACCGGGGAAAGCCGGAAGATGAGCGACGTGGACTACATTGCCGACGCCTGCCGCATTGCCCGGGAGTACTTCAAGATGGTAGGGGTGGAGGTTTACCCCATGAACAGCGACGAGTACCGCAAGCTTCGGGAAGCCGGTGCGGACTACGTCACGGTGTTCCAGGAAACCTACAACCCGGAAAAGTACAGCAAGCTCCATCTGGGCGGCCACAAGCGGGTGTTCCCCTACCGGGTCAACGCCCAGGAACGGGCCCTCATGGGCGGAATGCGGGGTGTGGCCTTTGCCGCCCTGCTGGGGTTGGACGACTTCCGCAAGGACGCGTTTGCCACCGGGATGCACGCCTGGTTGATCCAGCGCAAGTATCCCCATGCAGAGATTTCCTTCTCCTGCCCCCGTCTGCGTCCCATTATCAACAACGATAAGATCAACCCCAAAGACGTCCACGAACCTCAGCTTTTGCAGGTGATGACCGCCTACCGGTTGTTTATGCCCTTTGCGGGAATGACTATTTCCACCCGGGAATGCGCCCGGTTCCGGGATCATGTCATCGGTCTGGCGGCCACCAAGATTTCCGCCGGAGTGAGCACCGGCATCGGCAGTCACGCCGGGGAAGAAGAAGGGGACGACCAGTTCGAGATCAGCGATACCCGGAATGTGGACCAGGTGTTGGAAGGCATCCGTTCTCAGGGATTGCAGCCGGTGATGAATGATTATGTTTACCTGTAATACCATCGCCGTCACCTACCGCAAGCTCTGCACCCGTCCCTTTCTGGAGCAGATTGACCGGGTACTCAAGCAAAAGCCTGTGGGACTGATTCTCCGGGAAAAGGACCTCAGTTGGGAAGACTATGCCGCCTTAGCGAAACAGGTGATTTCCCTCTGTCAGGCGGCGGGGGTGTCCTGTTACCTCAATGGATTTCCCCGGGCAGGGGAACAGTTAGGCCATCCCTGGTTGCAGCTTTCTTTCCCGCTGCTTTTGGAGTATGGTCGTCCTAAGGGAACCCAGCGGCTGGGCATCTCGGTACACTCGGTGGAGGAAGCAGTCCGGGCCCAACAGCTTGGCGCTGATTTTTTGATGGCCGGGCACATTTTTTCCACCGATTGCAAGCCCGGCCTTCCCCCCAGAGGGTTGGAGTTCTTGCAGCAGGTATGTCAGGCGGTGACCATCCCGGTGTACGCCATTGGCGGGATAACTCCGGAAAATGCACCTTTGGCCATCCAGGCCGGAGCGGAAGGGGTCTGTGTGATGTCCGGCGCCATGAAAATTTAATACAAAACGTAAAAAAGAGCCAAGAGATTCCAAATAGGAGTTTCTTAGCTCTTTTCTTTTTGGCTTCCGCCCACTGATTTAGGAGGAAACAGGGCATACACCGCATAAAAGGTGAGAAGCAGTGTGTCAGGTGGCGGAGCCGGATTCTTCTTCCGGGGCAGGGAGTGCGGGAATTCCGTTTTCGTAGTCCACGGTTTCGGCCATGGCAATCAGGTCTTCTTTGGAGATGTCGCCGTAGTAATAGATCCACATCAACCGTCCGCCATAACGCCAAATCAATCGGCTGTACTCTTCTTCTTTGACATACAGCCCTGACATACCCAATACCTGTACTTCTTCCATGGGGTGAATACTGGAAACACCTGGCCAACAGCTGCCGCATTCGGGAATGGGATCCAGAATGCACTGATCCAGCACCAACTGAACGCCTTGAGCGTTTTCATAGGTATAGGTGGCGCCGTTGGTGGCAAAGCGACTGCTCCCATCTTTCAGGCTGCCGGTGGGGCCAACGTCCGTGTTGTTTTCCGTTTTGATCAGGGTGAATCCCTCCGGAGGGTCGCTGAAGTTGTAGTCGATGTTTTCATATCGTCCGGTTTCCTCTTCTTCCATCAAATCGTATATTTCGTCCCAAAGGTGATAATAAAATCGTTTGCCAATGGACACCATATAATTTTGATTTGGGTCGTAATAATCATCTAAATAGCAATAATAGTCCGAAGAAACTGTGTTTAAATCCAATTCTCGGGAATAGGGGGTGTATTTCATACCGTCCACCCATTCCAAAAGTTGGTCTTCCGACACATTGCCCCAATACTCAATGGTAAAGGTGGAACCGCCGTTGAGCCAAAAAGCATATCCTTTTTCGCCGGAAGAACCATAAAAAATGGTAACACCGTTCTGCTCGATGGATTTCAACTCAAAGGGAGTTTCTAGCAGCAGGCTGAGATACGACCCCTGCTGGGTGAAGTTGAGGATATCTCCGGTATCCGGATTATACCATTGGTCGAAGTGTTCCAGAGATAGTTCCGGCTCTAAGGAACCATCGTAGAGATGGATGAATCCTTCCGGTTCGGGGAATTGGTAATGGGGAACTGGAGATGCTTCCTCATAGTATCCCCGCACGCGATAATGATATTCCGGCAGATCGGTTTGATAATCGGTGTAGATGCCGGTGAATTTAATGTAAGCCCCATTGGTGACAGCTTGGTATACCGTGCAGGATCCCATCACCAGCAGCACTGCCACCAACAGCAGCACCACTGCCCGCATCCTTCTGGAAATACGGCGGGGAGCCAATCCCAATTTCCGCGCGATTCTCTTTTCCAATCCGGACGAAGGGAAAAGCATGGGCTGCTCCGGTATCGCGGAAAATTCTTCCTGCTGGGCTTGACGAAAGGCCCGGCGAAGTTCTTCTCTGGTCATAATTTCTCCCTCTTATTTCATTTGATTGGCTTTGGCCCAGTCTAATAGTTTTTGCTTGCCTCGGGTGATCTGCTTTTTCACCGTGG
>DXWR01000216.1 GCA_019416775.1 Oscillospiraceae bacterium
ATAAGAGACAGTCTCCGCCCTTCGGACCTTTGACGATGATGGTCAGATGCCCCTCCTGTTTGGGGAGCTTTCCCCTTGGAAGCCATTCTCCTGGAATTCCGTCACTGCTGCTGCCTTGGGAAGAACCGTTGGAGACAGAATTTCAGGAAACAGTGCTTTGGCGAAAGCCTTCTTCCTGCTGAGCGAAACTGTCTTGGGGAGCATCGCCATTCTGGGCGTCACCGGCGGACAGGGAGGCGGTTTCTTCCTCCGTTTCGCCGCTGCTGCCGACAGATTGGCTGGTCAGGGAAACGCCGCTTTGGGTGTCCTGGGAGGATTGGGGCAGCGCCAAAAAGCAAACCAACACCACCAGCGCTGCCACAATGCCCACAATGGCAATGATCATAATCAGTTTCCATTTTGCTGTATTGGACATTCCCAAAACCCCTTCCCGTAACTTACGCTCATTGTAACAAAAGCCGCGATACTTGTCAAATTCTGTTATTTGTCCCAACCCAGCAGTTTTTTCGCCGTCCCGCCGCAAATCTGATCCAGCCAGCCTTCCGGCAGGGGAAGCTGTTTTAACAGCCGGAGAGTTTCTCCCTGATTTCCCCAAGGGCTGTCGGTGGCAAACAGGCAGCGCTGCGGCGTGTGGGCGGTGAGGATGCGCATCAGCTGCTCATTGGAAAGAAAGGGCAGGCTGAAGGAAAGGTCGAAGTACAGGGGAAGCTCCACCAGATATTCCTCCACCAAATCCCACTGCATCCAGCCGCCGGTGTGGGCCAGTACGATTTTAGAGTAGGGGATCTGTTTGAACACCGCCGCCATTTTATCTGGGGGGCAGTGCACCGGTTCCGGCAGCCCGATGTCGGTGCCGGCGTGGATGGTGACAATCAGATCCAATTCCGCCGCCGCTTCCAGAATCCGCAGAAAGCGGATGTCATTGATAAACACTCCCTGGTAGTCCGGGTGCAGCTTGATTCCCAAAAAGCCCTGTTCCTTCAGTTGCCGCAGCAGCGCTTTGGGGTTATCGTTGTCCGGGTGAATGCCCCCAAAGGAGAGCAGCCGGGGACCGGAAGTTTTTTTGGACTCCTGCTGGTTGATCTGGGCAGCAAAACGGTTGATGGAATCAAACTGCCGGGGTGCGGTGACCACCGGCAGCACCACGCTCACATCCACTCCCGACTCCTCCATGTGCTGGAGCAGCCCGGCGGCGGTGCCGTCGGTGTTGGGTTGAATATGGCTGCGTTGAGCCAGCATGGGGATGGTTTTGGCTGCCAGCTTGTCGGGGAAAATATGGGTATGAAAATCAATGATCACTGGGGACACTCCTTCTGAAAAAACAAACCGGTGCGAAACAGGCACCGGCTTGCAGGGTTACAAAATTATCCGAAAATCGCAATCAGCACACCGGCTGCAACAGCCGAACCGATAACGCCGGCCACATTGGGGCCCATCGCGTGCATCAGCAGGAAGTTGGTGGGATTGGTTTCTGCGCCCACCTTTTGGGACACACGGGCCGCCATGGGAACGGCAGACACACCGGCGGAACCGATCAGCGGGTTGATCTTGCCGCCGCTGAACAGATACATCAGCTTGCCGAACAGCACGCCGCCGGCAGTGCCGATGGCAAAGGCGCACAGACCCAGCGCCAAAATGCCCAGCGTCTGGAGGTTGAGGAAGTTTTCCGCAGTGGCGGTGGCTCCTACGGTGACCCCCAGGAAAATGGTGATGATGTTCATCAATTCGTTCTGCGCCGTCTTGACCAAACGGTCTACCACGCCGGATTCCCGCATCAGGTTACCCAGCATCAGCATACCGATCAAGGGGGTGGCGCTGGGAACCATTAAGGCCACGATTAAGGTAACCGCCACCGGGAAGAAAATCCGTTCCACCTTGGAAACAGGACGGAGCTGCTTCATCACAACCGATCGTTCCTTCTTGGTGGTGAGCAGCTTCATAATAGGTGGCTGGATCACCGGCACCAAGGCCATATAGGAGTAAGCCGCCACGGCGATGGGCCCTAACAGGTGAGGCGCCAGCATACCGGTGGTGTAGATTGCCGTGGGGCCGTCTGCGCCGCCGATAATGCCGATGGAAGCTGCTTCTTCCCCGGTAAAACCAAGGAGAATCGCGCCAATAAAGGTAATGAAGATACCCAGCTGTGCCGCAGCGCCCAGCAGGAAGGATTTGGGATTGGCAATCAGGGGACCGAAGTCGGTCATGGTGCCGATGCCCAAGAAGATCAAAGGCGGATAAATGCCCAGCTTCACGCCTTGGTAAAGGTAGTACAGCAAACCGCCGCTGACCGAAGCGTTTTTATCCTGGTAGAAGCCATTGAGCAGGTTGCCGGCGGCGTCTTGCAATTCAATCATGGCGTACTGAGCCGAATCTTGGATTTCTGTGGTCAATGGTCGAATCACCGTGGTGGGGGGATCCATTACTCCGCCCAAAGGCAGGTTGACCAGCAGCATGCCGAAGGCAATGGGGAGCAGCAGCAGCGGCTCATACTGCTTGGCAATGGCCAGGTACAGCAGCACACAGGCGATGGCGATCATAGCCAGATTCAGCAGCCCATCCATGGTAAACAGCTGGGCAAGGCCGGAAGTCTTCGCCAGTTCGGTGATAGACGTAATAAATGTATCAATCATGAATCAAAAAACCTCACTTTCCGGCAGAATCAACGGTCAAAGGGGGAAAGCTGCGCCGCCAGCCCTGCATTGCCCCAGGCAGAACGGCCGGTGCCGGCCCGCTGCAAACGGGAAATGGTGTAGGAGACGCCGGGAGCGGTTTCTTCCATCACCACGGCCACGGCGGCGGAAATTGCCGCTACCACTTCGGCGGGAATTCCTTCCTCCACCTGCGTAGTTGCTGCTGCGGCCTGATCTGCTTTAACCTGGTTGTCCATAGCCTGTTGTGCCTGGCGGCGGACATCCTGTTCTTGTTGTTCCTGGGCTTTTGCTTTCCGGTTGTTGATGGCTTGGAAGATCTTGCCCATCAGCCACACGAAAAGGATCAAAATCAGCAGTGCGGCAAACACTACTACCAGCCCGACCAGCACCACCGAAAAGGTTGTGCCCCAATCTAATTTCATGCTTACTGTTCTCTCCTTTTGATCGGATTTTTGCCGCCGATTCCAGCAGAAACGGCAGCCGCTGCTGTTATTATACAGGATTGCAGGAAAAAATTCAATCCTTTTCCGTGAAATCCTCCCAACCTTTTCCTGAAGTGTCCGCCGGAAAAAACACTTGGATTGTGTGGTGCGTTCCTGTTTTCAAGATAGGCGGCGGGCAGTTTCATACAATCACCCCTCCTCCGATTAGTATGAGCCGAACACTCCGGTTTCATCCTTCGTCGGCCTTTTTGGGTTCCTTTCCCCGGAATTTCCTTGTATCCGGGGGCCGGTTGTGCTAGACTGAGATGGAACAACTTCAGATGTACTGCTGAAAGGAGAATGCTCTATGCTGAAGATCGGCGATCCGGCGCCGGAGTTTACGCTGCCGGACCAAAATGGCAATCCTGTTTCACTCCATGATTTTTTGGGGAAAAAGGTGATTTTGTATTTTTATCCCCGGGACAACACCCCCGGCTGCACCCGTCAGGCACAGGCTTTTGCCGCCGCTTATGCCCAGTTTCAGGCGATGGATGTGGCGGTGATCGGCATCAGCAAGGACAGCACCCCGTCCCATCAGCGCTTTGCTCAGAAATATGAGCTGCCCTTTTTGCTGCTCTCGGACCCCCAGCTCTCCGCCATCCAGGCCTATGGGGTGTGGCAGGAGAAGAAGATGTACGGCAAGGTGAGCATGGGGGTGGTGCGCACTACCTTTTTGATCGACCAATCCGGCTGCATTGAAAAGATCATGCCCAAAGTAAAGCCGGACACCAACGCTCAGCAGCTGCTGGACTATTTGAAGGAAGAATAAGGAGAGGCGTTATGCTTGCGTATACCTATATGAAGCCGGGCCAATTCCGTTTGCTGGAAAAGCCGAAACCGGTTTTGCAGCATCCCCGGGACGCCATTGTCCGGGTGACCCTGGCCAGCATATGCACCAGCGACCTCCACATCAAACACGGCTCAGTTCCCCGGGCGGTTTTGGGCATCACCCTGGGCCACGAAATGGTGGGAGTGGTGGAGCAGGTGGGGAGCGCCGTCACTTCGGTTCGGCCCGGAGACCGGGTAGCGGTGAATGTGGAGACCTTTTGCGGGGACTGCTTTTTCTGCCGCAGAGGCTTTGTGAATAACTGCACCGATCCCAACGGCGGCTGGGCCTTGGGCTGCCGCATCGACGGGGGACAGGCGGAGTACGTCCGGGTGCCCTTTGCGGACCAAGGCTTAACCCGGATCCCGGAGGGGGTCTCCGACCGACAGGCCCTGTTCACCGGGGATCTGCTGGCCACCGGCTTTTGGGCGGTGAAGATCTCCCAGATCACCCCGGAAGACACGGTGCTGCTGCTGGGGGCGGGCCCCACAGGAATCTGCACCCTGGCCTGTGCGCTGCTGAAATATCCCAAGCAGGTGATGGTCTGCGAACCGGATCCCTCCCGCCGGAAATTTGTGGAGGATCACTATCCCGGCGTGCTCACCCTGTCCCCAGACCAGGCGGTGGAGTTTACCCGCTGCCACAGCGATCATGGCGGGGCGGACGTGGTGCTGGAGGTGGCCGGGGGAGAGGATACCTTCCAGCTGGCTTGGCAGTGCGCCCGGCCCAACGCCGTTGTCACCGTGGTGGCGCTGTACGAGAAGCCCCAGATCCTGCCTCTGCCGGAGATGTACGGGAAAAACCTGACCTTCAAAACCGGTGGGGTAGACGGCTGCGACTGCGCCGAAATTCTTTCCCTGATCCAAGCAGGGAAGCTGGACATGACCCCGCTGATTACCCACACCTATCCCTTAAAGGAGATTGACGCCGCCTACGCCCTGTTTGAGGCCAAGGCGGATGGGGTGATGAAGGTGGCCATTGCCCCCTGACCCGCCTTTTTATCCCCGCGCCTGTCCCGGTTGGGGCAGGGAAACACATTTGGCCAAAAAAGAACCGGCTACCGGAAAAATGCTCCGGCGGCCGGTTTTTGTCTGTATTCCTTTTAGTTACGTTCCTTCCGGTTGGTGCAGGGGATACAGCCCCAAGCTCTTCACCCGATGGACGTTGTTGATTAAGGTCAAGGTCATGGCGATCTTTTCGGCGTCCTCTGCTTTGGAGGACAATTCCAGATAGAAGTTGTAGGTCCCCATCTTCATTTTGGTGGGACGGGACATAATGGAAACCAAGTTGATCCGGCTGATGGTGAAGGCGCTTAAAATCTCAAACAGCACCCCGGGATGGTCCACGCTGGGCAGCACGTACAGGGGCATTTTCACCGTCTGTCCCGGTTCCAGCTTGGCCGGTTCTCCCTTTGGCTTCACCGCCAAAAAGCGGGTGGCGTTGGCTTTGGCGTCGGTGATGTCCTCCACCACAAAGGGGCAGCTGCACTCCCGGAGCAGGTGTACCGGAATCACCGCCCCTTCCCCGGCCACCCCTTTTTGCACCAGCTCAAAGGACTGGGTGTTGC
>DXWR01000217.1 GCA_019416775.1 Oscillospiraceae bacterium
GGGCGTCGGTGAGCCTGCCTCTGCGCCGGGAAGGGGTGAGCCGGAGCAAATCCTTCTTTTTCGGTCAGCTGTCCGGGGTGGTGGAACCTGTCAGTGCCGTGGTAGGATGCGCCGCTGCGTTGCTGGTACAGGGGATTCTGCCCTTTTTACTGGCCTTTTCCGCCGGGGCCATGGTGACGGTCGTGGCGGCGGAGCTGATTCCGGAAGCCAGCGAACACCACAAGCTATTGGCCGCTGCCGGAGTGACGGTAGGATTTTGCCTGATGATGATGTTGGATGTGGGATTGGGATGAATGAAACATTGCGGCCGGTATGGTTGTCATTTTGCCCTGCAAAAATCGGATAGATTTGGTTGCGACGTTTTCCATCCTGTTGGAAAGCAGGGAATGGTCGAAAAAACGAAAAAACGTTCTTTTTCCGCTTCCCTTTTGCCGGAAAATCGGCTATAATAGGAGACAAATCAAGTTTGAGAAAGGGCGGAAGCGAGAAGATGGAAAAAAATACCAGTAAACGGCGGCTGCTTAGTTTGGCGAAACTTTTCTGGGAACAGACCGATGAGGAGCACTCCCTGACCCTGCCCCAAATGCAGCAGTACCTTCAGCAGCTGGGGATCCAGGCAGAACGGAAAGCCCTGTACAGCGACCTGAAAACCCTCCAGGACTGCGGTATGGACATTGTCCGCACCAACCTGGGCCGGGACTGCCGTTATTTTTTAGCAGGCCGTACCTTCCAGCTGCCGGAATTGAAGCTGCTGGTGGATGCTGTCAACGCCAGCGCCATCCTCACCCAGCAGCAGTCCAAGCAGCTCATCGAAAAACTGTCCCAGCTCACCAGTCGTGCCCAAAGTGTTCAGCTTCGCCGCAGTCTGGTAGCGTCCCCCCGGAAAACTCCCCATACCGGCATCTACTACACCATTGACACCATCTATCAAGCCCTGGGGGAGCAGGTCCCTATTTCTTTCTATTACTACCACTACGGTCCCTTCCGGCAGAAGGTGTACCACCAAAACCACCAGCTGATCACCTGTTCTCCCTATGGCTTGGTGTATCGGGAGGAGCGGTATTATCTGCTGGGCTATGCTTCCAGTCATCCGGATCAACCGGTGTGCCACTTTCGAGTGGACCGGATGGAAGCTGCCCAGCCTGCCCCAGAGCAATCCTATCACCCCAAACCGGACCAACTGGATCTGGAGCAGTACAGCGCCGGGCTGTTTTCCATGTATGGCGGACAGCTCAGCCGGGCTCGGATCCGCTGTTCCGAAACCGGATTGAAGATAATCTATGATCGGTTTGGGTTGGACATTCCGGTGGAATTTTTGGAGGACGGCAGCTATCTGGCTTTGGTGGAGGTGGTGCCGGGGCCGGTGTTTTTCGGCTGGATCATGGGGTTAAGTCAGGAGATGCGGCTCACCGGGCCGGAAGAACTGGTAAAGCAATGTCAAGAATTAGCCAGGATGTCTCTTTCCCTTTGGCAGTCACCGCCCCGCCCTCAAGAACTCCGGGATCCTGGGGACTCCCAACAAGATGTCCCGGAATCGTCCCCTTCCTCCCCGGCAGTTCAGCCGGAAGAGAATCTTGAATGCTAAATGATTATATAAAAAATCCCGAACCAAAACCGGTTCGGGACGTTGTGTTTTTATTCGGTAACGGTGCCGTCAGCGGGCAGATCC
>DXWR01000218.1 GCA_019416775.1 Oscillospiraceae bacterium
CATTTTGTATTATTTTTTCTGTTAATTACTTTCTGTAATCAATCTTCGCTGCGCACCACAGCAATGCCCAGTTCATCCAGCTGGGCCTGATCCACGGTGGAGGGGCAGTTGCTCATGAGCTCGCTGGCGTCCTTGATCTTGGGGAAGGCGATGACGTCCCGCAAGGACTCCGCCCCTGCCAGAATCATGGTCAACCGGTCCAGACCGATACCTGCACCTCCGTGAGGCGGTGCACCGTACTTATAGGCGTCCACCAAAAAGCCGAACTTGGCGGCAATTTCCTCATCGGTGAGGCCCAGGGACTCGAACATCTTCTGCTGCAAAGCAGGGTCGCTGATGCGGATGGAGCCGCTGGACAGCTCAGTGCCGTTGAGTACCAAATCGTAGGCCTTGGCTTTTACCCGGCCTTTATCGGTATCCAAATATTGGAGGCATTCATCCAGAGGCATGGTGAAGGGATGGTGCATGGCCACCCAGGTGTTGGCTTCGTCGTCCCACTCAAAGAAGGGAAACTCGGTGATCCAAACAAAATTGTACTTCCCTTCCGGGATCAGATCCATCTGCTTGGCGGCTTCCAAACGCAAAGCTCCCAGCACCGGCAGGGTCACCCGATTTTTGTCCGCCACAATCAAGGCCACGTCACCCTTTTCACAGCCCAAGGCAGCCAGGATGGCATCCATCTCTTCGGGCTTCATGAACTTACCAAAGCTGCAGGAGGGGGCGTCCTCTACCCAGCGGATGTAAGCCAAGCCTTTCGCGCCGATGCCCTTGGCCTGGTCGGTGAGTTTGTCGATGGCTTTCCGGGAAAAGGTCTTGGCGCCGCCCTTGATGCAGATACCCCGCACGCTTCCACCGTTTTCAATGGCACCGGTAAACACTCCAAAACCGCAATCCTTCACGATTTCGCTGAGGTCGGTGATCTCCATGCCGAACCGGGTATCCGGCTTGTCGGAACCGTAGCGGTTCATGGCGTCTTCGTAGGTCAGACGGGGCAGAGGCAGGGAAACCTCAATGCCCATGACTTCCTTCATCAGATATTGGACGTAGCCTTCCAGCACCTCCAAAATGTCCTCCACATCCACGAAGGACATTTCCAGGTCAATCTGAGTAAATTCCGGCTGACGGTCTGCCCGAAGATCCTCATCCCGGAAGCAGCGGGCCAACTGGATATACTTGTCCACTCCGGCGATCATCAAAAGCTGCTTGTAAATCTGGGGAGACTGAGGCAGGGCATAGAATTTGCCGTTGTGCACCCGGCTGGGCACCAGGTAGTCCCGAGCCCCTTCCGGGGTGGATTTCATCATCATAGGGGTTTCAATTTCCAAAAAGCCCTCTTTGTAGAAGTAGTCCCGGGTGACTTTGGCGATGTCATGGCGAAGTTTCAGATTCCGCTGCAATTCTGCACGGCGCAGGTCCAGATAGCGGTAGGTCAAACGGATCTCTTCGTTGACTTTGCTGCCTTCGGTGAGGGGGAAGGGCGGAGTGGCGGCGGCGGAGAGAATCCGCAGCTCAGAGACGTAAATCTCAATTTCCCCGGTGGGAAGTTCCGGATTTACCGCTTCCCGAGCCACGACCTTGCCAACGGCAGCTACTACATATTCGCTGCGCAGGGATTTAGCTTTTTCAAACACATCACGAGGAGTGGTGTCGTCAAAGGTGAGCTGCACAATGCCGCTGCGGTCCCGCAAATCCACAAAGATCAAGGTGCCTTTGTCCCGCTGCCGCTGCACCCAGCCGGTGACGGTGACGGTTTGACCCACCTGTTCTTTGCGGATATCGTTACAGTAATGGGTGCGTTTTAGCCCCTTCATAGATTCAGCCATTTTTATTCTCCTTCCTTGCCGCCCAACAGAGTTTTCAGCGATTGCAGGGAAGCATCCCCCGCCACCTGCTGGGTAAGCTTATCAAGCTGTCCTGCCAGGGTTGCGTCATACAGCCGGTCAGCCAGCTTTTCCAGCTCCACTTCGGTCTGAGCCCCGGTTTCCATATCCTTGAGCATGCCTTTGCCGGTGGCCAGTTCGTTGTCCCCCAGCACTAGGCTGTATTTGGCTCCAATTTTGTTGGCGTACTTCATCTGGGCCTTCACACCCCGGCCCATGACGTCGCACTCCACATAGAACCCCTCGCCCCGGAGCTTGTTGGTGAGACGGCAGGCCTGAATGGCGGCATTTTCTCCCATGCTGCCCAGATACAGCAAACAGCCTTCCGGCTTGGGAATTTCGATTCCCTGTGCTTCCAAAATCAGCAGCAGCCGTTCCAAGCCCATGGCAAAGCCTAAAGCCGGAGTGGCAGGGCCGCCCATCTGCTCCACCAAACCGTCATACCGACCGCCGCCGCAGACAGTGGACTGGGCGCCCAGATCGGAGGAAACAAACTCAAATACAGTTTTGGTGTAGTAATCCAATCCCCGGACAATGTGGGGATCTACGGTGTACTCCATGCCCAAAGCATCCAGCCGCTGTTTCACCCCTTCAAAGTGGGTGCTGCAATCCTCACAGAGATAGTCCAGCACCACCGGGGCGTCTGCCGCCAAAGCGGCACATTCCGGGTTTTTGCAGTCCAGAATCCGCATGGGGTTTTTCTCCAACCGTTCCAGACAGGTGGGACAGAGCTGGTCCTTCCGGGCGGAGAAATATTCCTTCAGCGCCTTGTGATACTCGCCCCGGCACTTAGGGCAGCCAATGGAGTTGATGTTTAAGGTGATGTTTTTCAGTCCCAACCGGTCAAACAAATCCTTGACCAGGCTCATAACCTCTACGTCCGCCCCGGGATTCTGGGCGCCAAACATCTCCACTCCAAACTGGTGGAACTCCCGTAGCCGCCCTTTTTGGGTATTTTCGTGGCGGAAGCAGGGGGTGATGTAGTAGACCCGTAACGGCAGCGCCTGGTTGAGCAGCCCCCGCTGGATCACCGCCCGGACCGCGCCAGCGGTGCCTTCCGGCTTTAAGGCAAACAGTTCCGGCTCCTTTTTGCTGCTTTCGGTTTCTGCCCGCACCTGGTACATTTCCTTCTGCACCACATCGGTGGTATCCCCTACACTGCGGCGGAACAGCGCCATGCTTTCAAAAGTGGGGGTGCGCTGTTCCGAAAAACCGTACAGCGCGGCGGTTTGTTTGGCCAGGTTTTCGATAAACTGCCATTTATAGCTTTCGCTGCCCAGCACGTCCTCGGTGCCTTTGGGCGCTTGAATGGTAACTGCCATGGTGTTCTCTCCCCTTGTGGTTTTTACTGGGTACTATTTTACTCTATGTGGGAGGAAAAGGCAAGGGAAAGAAAAACGGGAAAAGTCTTTTTCCCATGTCTCTCACCATCATGGAAACAAAAATAATCGAAAACAAAGAAAAACCTCCCCAGTAATTCCAGGGAGGTCGAATTTTTTACTATAACAACAAATTACGCCTTGCCTACGCTGCCGAACAGCTCCATCTTTTCCTTGACAGTAGCCTTAATGGCTTCGTAGCCGGGGGCCAGGAGTTTTCTGGGGTCATAGCCCTTGCCGATTTTGTCCTTGCCCTCTTCAATATACTTCCTGGTAGCAGCAGCAAAGCTGAGCTGGCACTCGGTGTTCACATTGATCTTGGAAACGCCCAGGTCAATGGCCTTTTTAATCATGTCGTCCGGAATACCGGTACCGCCGTGGAGCACCAGGGGCATTTCTCCGGTCTTTTCCTGCACAGCAGCCAAAGTCTCAAAGCTCAGGCCAGGCCAGTTTGCCGGATAGGGGCCATGGATGTTGCCGATGCCGGCAGCCAGCATGTCTACGCCCAGGTCAGCAATCCGCTTGCATTCATCGGGATCGGCGCATTCACCCATACCGACCACGCCGTCTTCTTCGCCGCCAATGGCGCCTACTTCGGCTTCCAGGCTCATGCCGTGTTCCGCTACGATCTTCACCAATTCCTGGGTCTTAGCTACGTTTTCATCAATGGGGTAGTGGCTGCCGTCAAACATAATGGAGCTGAAGCCGGCTTCCACGCACTTCAGGCAGCCTTCGTAGGTGCCGTGGTCCAAATGCAGTGCTACCGGAACGGTGATCTTCAGTTCTTCCAGCATGCCGTTAACCATGCCTACCACGGTCTTAAAACCGGTCATATATTTACCAGCGCCTTCGGACACACCCAAAATCACAGGAGAATTCAGTTCCTGTGCAGTGAGCAGAATGGCCTTGGTCCATTCCAGGTTGTTGATGTTGAACTGACCGACCGCATAGTGACCGGCTTTCGCCTTTTGCAGCATTTCTTTTGCAGATACCAACATAACCAATTACCTCCAAAACTATCATTGTTTCCCCTAAAACGATTGCATTGCCTTCACCGTTGTGAGTGATAGCAGATGCTTTCGTGAAACTAACTATAATATACCAAAATTGACGAGAAAAAGCAAGCGGTTTTCCCGAAAAACACTGGAAATTTCCCCAAACAGTCAAAACGGACCGGTTTAAATTGACACCCCATCTACCCTGTGCTAAAATGTATACGAAAATAGGGGAGCTTTTGCTGAGAGGAGGTTCGACCTCGACCCACCCCGGCCGGGTAACCGGCCGCACCTGATGCGGGTAATGCCGACGAAGGGAATTGGAATGGCATGTTTTGGCGTCCGGTTGGGTTTTTCAGCGGGGCGCTATTTTTAGTTTACCGAAAGAGGGAAAAAACATGCAGATTTCAAAAGTACGAAAGATGACGGAATGTGCCATGATGATTGCCTTGGGCACCATTCTGTCCTACTTCACCATCTTCAGCCTGCCGATGGGCGGCAATATTACCGTGTTCAGCCAGGTACCTTTGATCCTCATCGGCTACCGCCACGGCTGGAAGTGGGGCGCCTTCTCCGGAGTGGTATTCGGCTTGCTTCAGATGGTACTCCAAGGACTGGGCAACTTTGCCTACGTCAAAACCTTAGGCGCTTATCTGATCCTGATCTTGTTTGACTACGTCTTTGCCTTTGGCGTGCTGGGTCTTTCCGGGGCTTTCTTCCGGCGCTTGAAAAACCAGCCTCTGGGCATCGGACTGGGCGCCGCGGTGGGATCTGCCCTGCGGTTTCTCTGCCACTTTATTTCCGGCGTCACCATTTGGGGCGAGTATGCCGACGGTTGGCAGTCGGTGTGGGCTTACAGCTTAGGCTACAATGGTTCTTACATGCTGGTAGAGGGCATCGTGACCATTGTTGGCGTGGCCGCTTTGGCCTTAGTGCTGGACTTTAAGTCCCCCAATTTGCGCAAATCCAAATCCTAATCCCTGATATCCAAGCCACGCCTTGAGAAAAGCAATCTTCGGCATTGTTTTTCCCAAACACAAGAACTTTCTTGGAACTGTAATCCCGGTGCTTTTTCGTGCCGGGAGTTTTGTTTTTCCCAAGAAAACCGCTCCCCAATCTTGCCAAACTCAGGCGGGTTTTGTATAATGAAATCAGATCTTGCAGGCACGGAAAGGATGAGACCATGAACAACAAGGTAAAGGTGACCATTGCAGGAAAAAACTATGTCCTGAACACCGATGAAACAGAGCGTTATACCAGAATGCTGGCGGGAAAATTAGATAAGGATTTGGACCAGGTCATGCAGGCGGATGACACCATCGGCCTGACCGACAGCGTGATCCTCACCGCTTTGGATTATTTGGATCAGTATAAAAAAGCCAGCGATGACGCCGACAATTTAAGGGGTCAGCTCACCACCTATATTGATGAAAGCAACAAACTGTCCTCCAAGCTGGAAGCCGCTCAGAAGGAACTGAAAAAACAGCAGCAGCTCATCCAGCAGGAGGTCGCCAAAGCAGTGGAAGCCAAGGACGCCCAGATTAAAGAGCTCAATGAATTGCTGGAAAGCTCCCGGCAAAAAGCCAAGGAGCTGGAAAACCAAATCGGCTTTATGTCCCTGAAAGAAAAGCTGGAAAATGGCGGCAATTAATAAACCGGAACTGTTGGCTCCCGCAGGCAATTTGGAGTGCGTGGCGGCAGCGGTGCGCAACGGAGCCGACGCAGTATATCTGGGCGCCAAAGCCTTCAGTGCCCGGGCCTTTGCGGAAAACTTTGACGGGGACGCCTTACAAACCGCCGCCCGCCTATGCCATTTGTATGGCGCCAAGGTGTATCTTACCCTCAACACCCTACTGCTGGAAAACGAACTGGATCAGGCAGTGGAAACCATCCGGCAGGCCTGCCAGGCTCCGGTGGACGGAATCTTGGTTCAGGATTTGGCGGCTTGGGAGTTGGTGCACCGCTGCGCCCCAGCCATGCCTATCCACGCCTCCACTCAAATGAGCGTCCATTCCTTAGAAGGAGTGCGCCAACTGGAAGAAATGGGATTTACCCGGGCTGTGCTGGCCCGGGAACTTTCCCTGGAAGAAATCGCCGCTATCCGCCAAGGATGCAGCATCGAGCTGGAAGTATTTGTCCAGGGGGCGCTTTGCATGAGCGTGTCCGGGCAGTGCTACCTGTCTGCCATGGTGGGGGGACGAAGCGCCAACCGGGGAAGCTGTGCTGGAAGCTGCCGGCTGCCCTTTACCTCTACCGGAGACAAAACCGCCCACGACCTGTCCCTAAAGGACAATTGCTGGGCAAACTACTACCAGGCTCTCTGTGACATGGGGGTGGACTCGCTGAAGATTGAAGGCCGGATGAAGCGGCCGGAATATGTGGCGGCGGCCTGCCAAAGCTACCGCGCCCTGTCTTTGGGGCAAGATCCCCAGTTAGACCGGCTGCGGCGGGTGTTTTCCCGCAGCGGCTTTACCGAAGGCTATCCCTCCGGCAAGCGGGACGGGAACATGTTTGGCATCCGGGAAAAAGAGGATGTCACCGCCGCCGATCAGGAACTGCTCCGCTCCCTGGCTCAAAGCTACCAGAAGGAAGTACCCTTCCTGCCCTTGGATCTCACCCTGACGGTGCAGCCAAACACCCCCTGTCAGCTCACCGCCTGCTGTGCCGGACAAAAACCAGTGACAGTGACCGGAGAACTTCCTCAAGCCGCCAAAACCCGCCCCCTCACCGCCGAAGAAGCGGCGGCCAGCCTGACTAAGCTGGGGGGCACCGTCTTTTTGCCGGGAACGGTAACCTGCAGCATTGCCCCGGGCTTGATGCTGCCCAAATCGGCTCTCAACGCCCTGCGGCGTCAGGTGACGGAACAACTCACCGAAACGCTATCCTTCCGTCCCCAAATCCCCTTTACTCCGATCCATTCCAATCCTCTTTCCTCCCGGCCCACAGTCCAACAGCAAACGGCCTGGGGACGGTTTTCTGGTTGGGAACAACTGCCCCGGAATTGGGAACAACAGCTGGATCTGGCTATCCTCCCGGTGGAACAACTGCTGGCCCTGCCGGAACAGATCCTTTCCAACAAACTGGCGGGGGAAGCCCCTCGAATGCTGTTTGGGGCGGAAGAAGAAAAATTTGCCCAACAGTTGGATATGCTAAAGGAAAAGGGAATCACCAAACTGTTGGTTCACGGACTGGCCCAACTTCGTCTGGGGCGGGAAAAAGGGTTCACCCTGCTTGGCAGCCCCTTTTTAAACATCACCAACCCGGTGGCGTTGGAGCAATACCGGCAACTGGGAGTGGAACAAGCGATCCTTTCCCCGGAAGTCACAGCAGCTTCCCTGTCCCGCTGGGCGGGGGAAGGCACCGGCTGGCTCTGCTACGGCAAACTGCCTTTGATGGTGTTCCGGGCCTGCCCCATTCGAGCCAAACAGGGCTGCAAGGCCTGCGGAGGACACGGCGCTCTCACCGACCGTACCGGCCGGAAATTTGAAGTAACCTGCCACCAAAAACAATACCAGGAACTGCTCAACTGCGTGCCGTTCTGGCTGGCGGACAAACAAGAAGATTTCCGAACATTAGGACATCCGGTGTTTTGGTTTATCACGGAATCCCAAGAGAACTGCGCCGAGATCCTGGACGCCTATTTCCACCGGCAAAAGCCCGCCGAAAACTTTACCCGAGGCCTTTATTATCGGGGCTTAAACGCCAAACGAGAAAGGAGAGAATAACCTATGGTGATTTTAGCCAGCCGCTCCCCCAGAAGACAGGAACTGCTGCGGTATCTGGTGCCGGAATTTCAGGTAATTCCCTCCGGCTTTGACGAATCCACCATTCAGGAATCCATCCCGCCCCGGCTGGTCCGTCGGCTGGCCCAGGAAAAAGCGGCCTTTGTAGCCAAAGATCACCCGGAGGACGTGGTCATCGGATGCGACACTATCGTAGTCAGCCCCAAAGGAGAGGTGTTCGGCATCCCCAAGGATGAAGCCGACGCCCGGCGGATGTTACAGGAACTGTCCGGCAAAACGCATCGGGTGATCAGCGGCTGCTGCGTCATGCAGCGAGGAAAAAAGAGCGTCTTTCACCAGACTACCAAGGTGACCTTTTCCCCCTTGAGCGAAGCGGATCTGGACTGGTACATCGCCACCGGAGAAGCCTTCGACAAAGCGGGAGGCTACGGCATCCAGGGCTTGGGGGGACTGCTCATTGAACGGATCAATGGTTCCTGGCATAATGTTGTAGGATTTCCGATACAAATTCTGAAAAAGATATTACCAAATTATCAACTTTGATGAAATTCTCGTAAAACCTATTGTAGAAGTTGGACTGTTGCGTTATAATGAACCCATCTGGGACAGGTGCGCCTGTCAAGGCAAAACCCTGTTGTTGAAAAGGAGTAATCAGAGTATGTTTTCCAAAGATATCGGCATTGATTTGGGTACTGCAAATACATTAGTTTACATGAAGGGAAAAGGCATCATCATCCGGGAACCCAGCGTGGTAGCGGTGGACACCCGCACCGACACCGTCAAGTGCGTGGGCCAGGAAGCGAAAGATGTCATCGGCCGCACCCCCGGTTCCATTGTGGCAGTGCGCCCCTTGAAGGACGGCGTAATTGCCGACTTTGATATTACCGTCAGCATGCTGCAGGAATTCATCCGCCGGGCTGTAAACAAGAGTATGTTCAGCCGGCCCAACGTGGTGATCTGCATTCCCTCCGGCGTCACCGAAGTGGAACGCCGGGCAGTCCGTGACGGCGCTGCCAAAGCAGGCGCTAAGAAGGTCAGCATCATTGAAGAGCCCATGGCAGCGGCCATCGGCGCCGGACTGCCGGTTGCCGAACCCACCGGCAGCATGGTGGTGGACATCGGCGGCGGCACCTCGGAAGTTGCTGTAATCAGCTTGGGCGGCATTGTCACCGCCAAGAGCGTGCGGGTGGGCGGCGACGAGTTCGACGCTTCCATCATCGACTATATCAAGAAAAAATACAACCTGCTCATCGGCGAACGCACCGCCGAAAACATCAAGATCCAGATTGGCTCTGCCTATCCCCTGGAAGAGGAAGTCACCATGGACGTCAAGGGCAGAAACCTGTTAAACGGCTTGCCCCAGAACATCACCATCGCCTCCGACGAAATTCGGGAAGCTTTGGCAGAACCGGTAAGCCGGGTGCTGGATGCCATTCGGGTCACCTTTGAAAAAACCCCTCCGGAACTGGCAGCCGACGTCATCGACCAGGGCGTGACCCTCACCGGCGGCGGCGCACTGCTCCGCGGTTTAGACAAGCTGATCAACGAAGAAACCGGTATGCCGGTGAATATTGCGGAGGACCCCCTGGACTGTGTGGCTAAGGGTGCCGGCAGCGTGCTGGATCACTTCGACAAATTGGGCGACGTACTCACCGACGACGACTGATCCGGCGGTGGAACCGACAATACAATTTTATACCACCGTGCAAAATACAATCTTCGTCCCTCGTGGGAACGAGCGGTTGTATTTTGTTTTTTCCGGGAAATGTGCCCCGGAGTGAAGGAGGTCCCATGGAAAATTTCTTTCGCAGTAAACGCTTTAAAATCCTCATTACCGTCATTGCAGTGCTGTTCGGCATTATGCTCTACGGCGCTTCCAGCGACGGCATTGCCAGCATTCCGGAAAAGCTGTTAAGTTATATTACCTGGCCTTTCCAGCAGATCTCCAGCGCCGCCACCGGCGCTACCAACGGCTTTTTGGACAAATATCTAAACGTTGACCAAACCATCGCTGAACGGGACGCCCTCCAGCAGGAAGTCAACGACCTGCGGCAGCAGATCATCGACAACACTGAACTAGCCCAGGAAAATGAATCTCTGCGCACCATGCTGGGCATTGCCGAGGAACATGAGGACTACACCTTTGTCAACGCCAGCATCATCGGCTGGGACCAAAACTCCACCTTTACCATCAACAAAGGGGAGAACCAGGGTGTGGCAGTAAACGACGCCATCATCACTGACGCCGGTTTGGTGGGAGTTGTATCCAAGGTCAGCTCCACCACCGCCACCGTCAAGACCCTGTACAGCACCGCCATTGATGTAGGCGCCAAAGAGCTGAACAGCGGCAAAATCGGCGTGGTCACCGGAGACCTGAACCTGGCAGAAGACGGATACTGCTTGATGCGGTATTTGGAAAGTGAAGTCAGCATTGGCGACACCATCGTCACCAGCGGTTCCGGCGGCATCCTGCCTTCCGGGCTGGCCATCGGCCGGGTGGTGGACGTACAACTGGAGCGCAACAGCCCCACCTACTATGCCACCATCGAGCCCTTCAATGACATCGAAGAACTGACCCAGGTGTTTGTCATCACCTCCTTTGCCGGTCAGGACCAAGGATAACGGGAAAAGGAGACAAATACATGGACTTTTCCAAAGGAAGCTCCAAATCCAAGCGCCGGTCGGTAATCAAGTGGATCATTTATACTCTTCTGCTGTTTGTATTTTACGGGCTGCAAACCGCTCCCGGCTTTTTCCGGTTTTTGGACGCTCAGCCCCTGCTCACCATCCCCTTAGTCCTTTCCATCGCCATGTTTGAGCATGAAATCGGGGGCGCCGTGTTCGGCATTTTAGCCGGGTTTTTGTGGGATATGCAGCAGGACACCCTCTTTGGCTTTAACGCCTTAGTGATGATGTGCTGCTGTGTGTCGGTGAGTCTATTGATTATGTATCTCATGCCCACCACTCTGCCCAGCAGTCTATTTTACAATTTCTCGGTACTGGCCATCCAATCGGGATTGTATTTTCTATTCTGCTACGCCCTTTGGGGCACCCCCGGCATGAGCTTGGTGTGGGTCAACTATCTGCTGCCGCAAATGGGACTGACCTTGCTGGCCGGCATCCCCATCTACTTTTTGGTGCGGCTGATCTCCTCTAAATTCAACGAATCGCTGCGAAGTTAAAAAGGGAATTTTGACTGTGATTTCCATCGGCCCCCTGTCTTTTCAAGAAAGGAATCGGTATGAAAATCAAATTCAATACAGGACGCTATAATCCCCGCATCCGGATCATTGCCTTGGCCACCGCCATGGCCCTGGTGTTCGGGCTGATCGCCGTGCGGCTGGTGTATTTTCAGATCGTCCACGGGGAAGATCTGCTGGCCACCGCCCGGGAAAACACCTCCACCACCATCACGGTACAGGCCGCCCGAGGGGACATTGTGGACCGGTACGGCCGGAAACTGGCCACCAGTGTCTCTGCCTATAACGTGGTGTTTGACTACGGTTACACCGACCACGAGCACATTAACCAATCCATCTTTAATTTAATCTCTCTATTCCGGAAAAACGGGGTGGCTTGGAACCAGCCGGCCCCTATCACCCGAAACGCCGACGGCAGTTATTCCTTCATTGAAACCTCGGAAGACGACCAAGCGGCCATCGAAACCATGACCTCAGTGCTGGAGCTGAACGTCTACGCCACCGCAGAAAACTGTGTGGATAAGATGATGCGGGACTATAACATCAACTACGGCATTGAGCACGACGAGAACAACAACTTCTGGTTCTCCGACTCCGCCGATCCGGACGATATCGCCCAAATGAAGCGGGATTTGGGGCTGTCGGATTCCGCCTCCGCCGCCGACTGTGTGGCCGCTATGCAGAACAGCAGCGAATATTACTACTACAACGACCAAGACGCCTTCGACATCGCCCTAGTGCGGTACAACATGGCAGCTCAGGAATTCAGCCTGATGAACCAGTACACCTTTGCCAGCAACATCTCCATCGACATGGTGGTACAGGTCAGCGAGCTCAGCTCCACTTTCCCCGGAGTAACGATTGCCCAGGAGCAGGAGCGCACCTACACCAACAACTCCCTGGGCAGCTGCTTTATCGGCAACATCGGTCCTATGTATGCAGAGGACTATGCAGTGCTGAAGGATGATCCAGATTACAACTATGCCATGAATGACTACATCGGTAAATTCGGTATCGAAGAAGCTTACGAAGAAGAACTCCGAGGGCAGAAAGGTCGGCTTATCGTGACCCAGAACAGCGACGGAGATGTGGTGGACAGCATCGTGGACGATGAAGCAGAAACCGGCCACACTGTCCGCCTCACCATCGATATGTACTTCCAGCAGCTGGTCAGCGAATTGCTGGCAAACCACATTGCCAGCTCTCCGGTATCCGCCGCAGGGTACACTCCCCAAGCCGGAGCTGCAGTGGTAATAGACAACGCTACCGGGGAAATTTTAGCGGCGGTGAGCTATCCCAGCTACGACCTAAATACCTACAACGCCCAGTACAACAGCCTTGCAGACAAAACCTTAAACCCCGGCCAGCCTCTCATTGACCGTTGCTTTGTCAACACTTACCGTCCCGGTTCTACCTTCAAAACGGTGGTGGCCACTGCCGGACTGGAAACCGGGCAGATCACCCGGAATTCTACCATCACCTGTACCCGGGTATACCGTTATTATCTCAACCAGGGTAGCAGCTTTGCCCCCACCTGTCTGGGCTACCACGGCGCCATCAATGTTATCGGTGCCTTGGAAGTATCCTGCAATATCTTCTTCTACGAACTGGGCCGGCGGCTTGGCATCGATACCATTGACCAGTACGCCACCTATATGGGCCTGGGCACCTACGAAAGCGCTTCCGGCTCCGACAATCCCAACGGGCTGGAATTGTCCAACGGCCGCTCCAGCACCCTCACCAGCCCAGAACAGACCGAAGCCGCTGGCGGTACCTGGTATGAAGGTAATGTGGTTCAAGCTGCTATCGGCCAGATGGACACCTACGTCACCCCCCTGCAGATGTGCTTGCAGGCTTCCACTATCGCCAATCACGGTACACGGTACGCCTCCCATTTGGTGAAATCCATCGAGACCTACGACGGCACCGTGCTGGAAGAAACTCAGCCGGAGGTCATCAACCAATTTGAGATGCAGGATTCCACCTACGAAGCGGTGCGGGACGGCATGATCGCCGCCGCCACTCGCACCAACATCGGCTTGAGCTCCAGCGAACTGGGCTACAGCGTTGCGGTAAAGACTGGTACTCCTCAGGTGGACAGCGGCGGCGTGCGGACCAACAACTGCGCCATTGCCTTCACCGAGGGTGGTCCCAATATTTCCATCTCGGTGATGCTGGAGGACGGCACCAACGCCAACCGGCTGATCCGCCAGATCATCGACGCCTACAACCAAGCACAAGCACAAGCACAGCAGGAGACAGCTACGCACTATCCACAAGAATTGAATGATGTTTTGTCACAATAAACCAAATCTGAAAAGAATTTACAAAAATGTTTTGACAAACTGGCAACTTCTTGTTATGATAAAGGTAACGATGGTGTGACAGCAAAACACACAATTCAGCAGCTCGGCTCCACCCAAAGGGGGCCGGGTTGTTTTGAAAGGAGAACTATGCCAAAAACCATAACCGTGACCTCCGGCAAAGGAGGGGTAGGAAAGTCCAGCCTCAGTACCGGATTATCTCGAGCATTTGTCAGCTTGGGGGAAAAAGTACTCTTAATCGAATTGGATGTTGGGCTGCGAGGCGTGGATGTCATGCTGGGCCTCACCGACCGAGTGGTATACGACCTGGGAGATGTGTTGACCGGCCGGTGTTATCCGGAAAAGGCAATCCTTCCCGGAGAAGAGGGCAAACCGGACTATCTGGCCGCCCCCGGCACCACAGGAGAGGATCTTTCTACCGCCGCATTGCAGGAATTGATCACCCGTCTTTCCAAACGCTACGACCATATTTTGATTGACACACCGGCAGGATTGAACTTTGGGGTGATGAACCTGCTGCCGGTCACTGATCTGGCCCTCATTGTGGCCACCCCGGACCCGGTGAGTATCCGGGCAGGGGGCAAGGTAGCTTATCTGCTGGAACAACAAGACTTTCACCGGTATGGGCTGTTAATTAACCGGGTCAGCAAAACCGGTATCCGCAAAAGCAGCATCCGGGATTTGGATGACGTAATGGATGGGGTCGGCGCCCCCCTGAAGGGCGTTATCATAGAAGAAACGGCATTTCGCCTGGCTCTGGAGCAGGGACTTCCCCCTGACGAAAAAGGAGCTGCCTGGCAGGCGCTTTGCTGCATTGCCAGACGGCTGAATGGGCAGCGGGTCCCCCTTTCCATCCGGCACATTTAAATCCGTCTGACAGAATTGAAATTAGACACAAAAGGAGGACGCTCGAATGAACATCGCGCTGATTGCCCATGATGCCAAAAAGGAATTGATGGTGCAGTTTTGCATCGCCTACTGCGGAATTTTAAGCCGCCACCATCTCTGCGCCACCGGCACCACCGGCAAATTCGTACAAGAAGCCACCGGATTGGAAATCCAGAAATTCATGAGCGGCGCACAGGGCGGCGCACAACAGATCGTTTCCCGGATCGCTTATAACGAAATCGATATGGTTCTATTATTCCGGGATCCCCTGACCACCAAAACCAATGAAATCACCGAAAACAACCTGCTTCACGAGTGTGACGTACACAACATCCCCATTGCCACCAACATCGCCACTGCTGAAGTGCTGATCCATGGCTTGGAGCGGGGCGACTTGGATTGGCGGAATATTGTCAATCCCAAATAAGATACCTCTTTCTTCCTCCCTTTTTGCGGCTTGTCCGGCGTTTCCCCCAAAAGGCGCCGGGCAGGCCGCTCTGGCTTTTGTCTCAAAAAATTGCCCCAAGAAGCAGGGCCGGCCTGTCTCTTGGGGCTTTTTCTAAGAAGGATTATTCATGAAGTATGTCGGTTACTCGATTTGCGATTGGGCTAACTCTGCCCGCAGGGCCTCTACGTCAATAGGATCGTCCACAAACAGCAGCTCCTCCCGCTCCCAACGGTAGAAATTGTGCCGTTCCACTTCCAGCATCTGACCGATTTCATCTTCTGCCCAAGCTTCAAATAGGGTTCCCCATTGGGCGAAATCCTCGTAAATCCGGATATGGACACGGGTTTGGGAATGCTCGGAACCGGTAAACATCCGGTAGCGCTTGGGAAGAGGGTGCCCCAAGCGTGCTTCTTCCTCGTCGGTTTTCCGCTCCAGTTCCAGTTCCTGCATCCATTTTTCAAAGGGGATTTCCTGGGTTTGACGGTATACAACTCTCATCGCGGCGCCTCCTATCCTTTGTAATTGGGCTGATCTTTGGGCATTTTAAAGTTGGGGTTCACCACATATCGGATGGTGCGGCCCTGTTCCGCTGCCATCTGCAGCCAAGGCATTACCGGGTCTCTGGGATCGTCGGCGTAGAGGATCTCCCGCCGCTCCCAATTATAGCATTCTTCCCAGGCGGCATCCAGTTTCTGACAGATAGGATCTTCAAACCACTTTTCCATCAACCGGGTAAATTCTGCTACTGACTCAAACTCCCGCTCGTGAATTCGGGTAAGATTGTTACAGTTGCCGGTAAAAGGCCGGTAGCGGGTAGGAAGAGGCAAGCCCAAGCGCAGGGCTGCCAAATCGCTTAAATGCTCCAGTTCCTTTTGACGTTCCCGATTTTGCACCGGGACTTCCTGGATGGTGCGAAATAAAATTCGGATTTTCATAATCGGCTTCCTTTCAACGTTTTTGAAACAGAAGCCCCCGGCAAACGTCGGAGGCTCTGTAGGAAAGAGAGGAAAATTATAGAGAGATGAAATCAAGCGGTAGCTTTTTTCTTGAAGAGCTTAGACTTGAGTTTTCCAATGAGATCAGAGCGGGAAGAAGCCACCATGAACAGAACCACCACAACGCCGATGATTACCTTGTTGAAGGTGGTGGGGACGCCGATAGCCATCATGCCCATCTTCAAAATCTGAGTGATGATTGCGCCTACATAGACGCCAAAGATTACGCTGCCTTTTCCTGCAATGGCCATACCGATGAGCACGCACATCATAGCATCAAACACGGTGGACGCACTGCCCATGGTGCCGGCTACCGCTGAGATTACCCCGGACGTACTCAAACTCAGGATGGCATACAATCCGGCAAAGATACCAGAAACAATCAGGGCCATGGCTTTGGTCTTTTCCGCATTGATGCCGTTGGTTTGGGCCACAGTTGGGTTGCTGCCCACTGCCCGCACATTGTACCCCAGCCGCCGTTTATAGTACAGCCAAGTGGCGAAGGCAAAGCAGAGAACGAACATAATCAAATTGTAGGGGAAGGTCCCCAAAATCAAGTATTCTGCCGTTAAATGCAGTCCGCCGCCGTCATAGATGATCCGAGTAAAGCTTTCAAAAATCAGCATCAAACCAATGGAAGCGATTAAAGTGGGAATCCTGAGCAAGCGATAAGTGTAACCCACCACCAGTCCCAGGACGATGGAAATGGCCATAGCCAGCACAATAAATCCAATCAATCCCAGGGAATACTGCATGGCCAGATTACCGGCCAAAATGGCCGCTAGTACATACCGTGCACCAATGGAAAAGTCCCAGTTTCCAACCTTCATGCTCAACAGCACGCCCCAGCCCAGAATGGCAGGCGCGAAGCTTTGTTGCAGCAGGGAGGCCACCGCACCCCAAGAACGAGTCTCCGGGGAAACCAATAGCAGCACAAGGATCAGCAGCACAGGTGTAATGACTGCAATGGAATAGGTTTTCACAAAATTCAGAATATTTTTCATTCCATTTACCTCGAATTGTAAGTTTGCTGCTTATGTTCAGCTCAGGCCCACCGCTTCCTTCACAAAATCAATGGACCAGTTATCCAATACAGCCTGATAATCTTCCTGGGTCACATCCGGGCCCACTAAACTCTGAATCAGTTCGTCGCTGTAAAGCTGTACGTCCGGGTTATCTACGTATTCAGAGAAAATCTGCATATCTTCGGAGCTGGTGATCAGCAGGGGAGACAGGGTCATTTCAAATACTTTATCAGAAATTACATTTCCCTGCACCCGATTGACCAGAGCCAGGAAGGACACCAGGCATTCGGTGGTGTAGCCGCCGCAGGAAACCGACAGCCAACCTTGGTCAAAAGCTTCCTGGTTGCCGTCGAAGGTATCGAAAGCAGCCACTTTGATGGAGCCGGGTTCCTTACCGGAGCCGTTGAGGGCGGACATAATGGCTTCGCCAACACCGTTGGTGCCGCTCACTGCCAGGATGGCCTGCATATCAGGATAAAGGGTCATGAAGTTATTTACGCCGTCCACTACGGTGGTAGCGTCGCCGCTGGTAGGATTCTGGAAGGTACCCAGGATTTCAATGTTATTTTCGGCACAGCCATCAATGAAGCCGTTGTTCCGGTCCACCATCATGGCATCGGTGGGGTCACCGGAAATCATGCAAACCTTGGTGATGCCTTGGTCAGCCAATTGCTTTACCATGTTTTTGCAAACGTCATAGCTGTTATCGTAGATACGGGTCACGAAATAGGGGTTGGCTTCCACGGCTGCCAGCACTTCGTCGTCGATGATGTCACGGTTACTGGTGGACCAGTACACTCCCGCCTGCTGGCAGGCATTGCCCAGCTGCAGGTTGGCGGCAGTGTCCATGGGAATGAAATAGATGCCGTCGCAGCCGGAGTTAATCAGGTTTTCACAGTCCGCCAGCTGAGTTGCGGTATCCAAGCCGCCCAGTGCCCAGACCAGTTCTACATCCAACACTTCCGCTGCATGGTTGGCCCAAGCATAGAAGGTGCCGCCCATAGCGTCGGTATTACCATACCAAAGCATACCGATTTTCTTTTTTTCGCCGGTGGTTTGGGTCCCGCCGCCAGCATCGCTACAGGCCGTAACCATCAGCAGCATCATTGCGGCCAACAATGCCGCCATAACCTTTTTCAAAGTGGATTTTACTTTGCGTTTCATCTTCAAAAGCCTCCTTTAAGGAATTTCGCTATGCGATCACCGAGTACTGAGAACGGTCGATGGAAATAGTAACCGTCAACAGGAAGAAGATCGCCTTGACAATATCTACGTAGTCCGCGTCCAGGCCCCAAAGCAGCAGGCCGTTGTCCAGGATAAAGTAGATCATTACGCCGATGATAGCGGAACGAATCCGGGTAGCGGAACCGCCCTGCATAGAGATACCGCCCAAACTCAAAGCAAGCAGCACATCGGTTTCCAGATTCAGACCAGTGTTGCCGTTAATGGCGGCGCTGCGGACGATAGTCAGGCAGGCCGCAATGCCCAGGGTAATGCCGCAAACCACAAAGGCCAAGGTCTTGTACTTATTGACATTGATGCCGCTGAGCTGGGTCGCGGTGGGGTTGGTGCCGATGAGTTTCTGATATTTGCCCAGTTTGGTGAAATTAAACAGGAAGAAGCAAGCCCCAAATACTACAATCACCACAACCAAGAAGAACCACAGTTGATTAAACTTGGCCGCATCCACCATTAACATGGATTGGGAAGCGGACACTGTCTGAGCCAGACCTCGGCCGGCAAACATAATGCACAAGCCCGCCATGAAGGCCGGCACCCGACCGCCGATGTGGATAAAAGCGGAGATCAAGCCGCACATCACACCAAACACGATGCACATCAAAAAGAAGGGAATCAATTCTCCTCCGGTAACCAGATAGGACAGCACCGCACTCAGGGCACAAGCACCGCCCAGAGAGAAATCCAGATTGTTGTGTGCCATCACAAAGACGGTGCCGGTAGCTGCCACCAAAGTAATGGCCGCCTGCATGATCAGGCTTTGAATGTTGCTCCATCTGAGGAAAAGGCCGTTGGTGGTAAAGGAAAAGATCAGGATCAGGATAATCAATCCTGCCAAAGGAACGATCTTCCGCAGGGTATCCATAGATAAGATCTTCCGAATTCGTTGGTTCATACAAATAGCCTCCTTCCTCAGATGATTGCTGCAATGATATCCGCTTCGCTGAGGTCGGCGGAACGAGTGAATACCTTATTTTGATGGCCATCCTTCATGGTAATAATCCGGTCAGCCATGCCGATGAGCTCCATCATCTCTTCCGACACCATCAAAATTCCGATGCCTTGTTCTTTGAGGTCGCTCATCAATTTGTAGATTTTCGCTTTGACTCCTACGTCAATGCCCCGGGTAGGACAGTCCATAATAAAGACCTCGGAATCGTTGGCCAGCCATTTGGCGATAACCACCTTCTGTTTGTTGCCGCCGCTCAGGTCTTTGACCATCTGCTCTACGTTCTGCATCTTGACTTCCATCCGGCTTGCTTCCTGCTGAGCAATTTTCTTTTCGGAACGGGGATTGATAAAGATTCCCTTCTTCAATTTGTCCAAACAGGAGGCCACAATGTTTTCCTTGATGCTGGTGGCTTGGAACAAGGATTCCTTGTCCCGGTCTTTGGGGATGTACGCCACTTTGTTTCGCACCGAAACCGTGGTGTTCTTCAGCGGGGTTTCTCCTTTCACACCTTGGGTCAGGGTGACGCTGCCAGCGGTAGGTTTGATAGCGCCAAACACAGTTTTCAGTAGTTCGTGCATGCCGCATTCGCTCAAGCCGCCGATCCCTAGGATCTCTCCTTTGTGCAGATCAAAACTCATATCGTAGAAGATGCCATCCACGGTGAGATTGTCCACCGAAAGCACCACTTCTTCCTGATAAGAGCAGGTAGTGTCCGGACGGTAGTAACTGTCCCCGATTTCCCGGCCGATCATTTTTTGACGCATGGTGTTGGGATTGATGTCCTCCCCGGACAAGGTGTCGATGTAAACCCCATCCCGCATAATCAACACCTCATCGCACAGTCTTTGGACTTCATCCAGATCGTGGGAAATGATGATTATGGCGGTGCCCTTTTCCTTTTGTTCGTCGATGATCTCATAAATCCGATCCCGGCCTTTTTGAGACAGGGCGGTAGTAGTTTCATCGATAATCAAAATCCGGGGCTGCTGGCTGAGAGAGCGGGCAGTTTCAATCATCTTTCGGTCTTCAAAAGAATAGGTTTCAATGGGCTTTTTGGGATCCACATAGCTCAACCCATTTTCGTCCAGAATCCGCCGGGCGAATTGGTTCAACTTGCGCATGCTGACATTGCCCACCTTGGAAAACTGATCCTCTTCTCCCAAAAACATATTTTCCGCCACCGTCATACCGTCAATGGTACCCTGTTCCTGGGTGAGATATTGGATTCCGGCCTTCCGGGCATCCAATACCGATTTTGGATGGTACTCCTTGCCCAGGTAGGTCATGGTGCCTTTGGTGGGGGGATATACTCCGGCAATCATGCTGGACATGGTTGATTTACCGGAGCCGTTTTCTCCCACCAACCCAAGCACGCTGCCCGCCCGCACCTGCAAGGTAACGTCGGTTACAGCTTTGGTAGCGCCGAATTCTTTAAACATATGCTCTGCTTTTAAAACGATTTCTTCCAACTTCATACCTCCTCACTGTTTTTATTTTGTTCCGGAAGGGGGAGTCCCTGCCGACTTAATCCAAATCTTCGCCATTAGAAGCGATTACTTTTTGATACCAGTAGAAGGAATCTTTCCGGCGGCGCGCTAAGGTGCCGCTGCCGTCGTCTTTTTTGTCCACATAAACCATGCCGTAGCGCTTGCGCATCTCCCCGGTCGTGAGGCTTACCAGGTCAATGCAGCCCCAGCAGGTGTATCCCATGAGATCCACACCGTCTTCCACCGCCAGCGCCATTTGCTGAATATGTTTGCGCATATAATCAATGCGGTAGCTGTCATGGATGGATCCGTCTTCCTCCACCTGATCGATGGCACCTAATCCGTTTTCCACCACCATCAAGGGGATGCCGTACCGTTCATAAGCCGCATTCAAAGCGTAACGCAGGCCCATGGGGTCGATCTGCCAGCCCCAGTCGCTGGTTTCCAGATAGGGATTTTTCAGCCCGCCGGTGAGGTTTCCGCTGACCGTATCCTTTTCTCCCTGCTGTCCCACACAGATGGACATATAGTAGGAAAAACTCATAAAGTCCACAGTGCCTTGCTCCAAAGTTTCCAGGTCTCCGGGGTAGATTTCCAGCTCAACCCCTTTTTCCCGCCACATCTTTTCGGCGTAATAGGGATACTTTCCTCGAACCTGCACATCGCTGCAATACCAGTTGCTCTGCTGCATATGCTGCTGTGCCATTAAAATGTCTTTGGGATCGCAGGTCAGGGGATAACTGACAACAAAGGTGATCATGTTGCCAATGGAATATTCCGGATATTGGGTATGGGCCAGGATCACTGTTTTGGCGGATGCCACCAGCTGATGGTGCAGCGCCTGATACCGCTCCTGTTCGGTGTGGCTGATTTGATCTACCGGTCCCTCATACCCAGTTACCATACTGGTAGAAATCACATCCCCCAGAGGCATTTGCCCGGCATTGATTTCGTTGAAGGTAAGCCAATACTTCACCTTTCCCCGATACCGGGCAAAGATCACCTCTACAAACCGCAGAAAACAATCAATGGTTTCCCGACTAAGCCAGCCGTTGTTGCGACAAGCCAGCTGATAAGGCATTTCATAGTGGGAGATGGTCACCAGGGGCTCAATGCCGCGAGCCTTGCATTCCTCGAAGATTTTGTCGTAAAACTCCAGTCCCTTTTCGTTGGGGGTCTCCTCCAAACCGGTGGGGAAGATCCGTGACCAGGCAATGGACAACCGGAAACATTTAAAACCCATTTCTGCAAGCAGGGCGATGTCTTCTTTGTAATGGTGATAAAAATCACTGGCCTGGTGGCTTGGGTATAAATAATCCGGCCGGATCTGCTGGGTGATGAGTTTGGAGCGGTCCCTGGTTCCATTGGTGCATAGATCCGGCACCGATGGGCCCTTTCCGTCGGCGTCCCAGGCGCCTTCAAATTGATTGGCTGCTACTGCTCCGCCCCATAAAAAATCTTTTTGAAACATTGTTGGTGATCCTCCGTTCGATGAAAATGAAAGAGGGGAAAGCCCTACTTACTGTGCGCCGGTATTGGTGACAGGATGGATGCAGTAATCCGGAACGGTGTCCTTCAGCTCCCAAATGTAAAGCTGGTTGCCTTCGGAATCCTCAATGATCGCATACTCTTCGCCGCCCTGGGTAAACCGCTCCCGCAGCACCTTACCGCCAAACTCCACGACCTTCTTACAGGTTTCGTCGATGTCCTTCACTTCAATAATGAAGCTGGGAGAGGGGGCATCCGGCTCATTCTTTTTTAAAAAACCATAGCCGAAGGAGCAGACGCGGGGTTCCCAGTCGGGGGTCCCGGGGCCGGTGGCACAATACATGGTGGGATTTTCCGGATCAGAGCCTTCGCAGTCGATGATGTCCCAACCGAAGATATCTTCATAGAAGGAGCGCATCTCTGCGGCCTGGCCTTCGTTATAACCCATCACCCAGCGGCGCACCCGGCCGTCGCCCTTCTGGGGAGCAAAGTCCTTGGCGGGGTGGAAAGAGATGTCAAAGGGATCTCGATTGGGGTCTACTTCTGGGGGATCTACATGGATCCGGCGTTTATCGATGCTGCCAGGCCAGGGCTCTTCCAAAAACTGAGATCTGGGAGCACCGCAGCCGGGGCAGGCTTTGGGAACTTCTGTTTCTTCAAAGGCGATAGGAAAACCGCAGGCAAAGCAGGTGTAGATTTTTTTCATAGCGAATCACTCCTTTTGTTATTCCACATCGTATTCCGTTTCCAACTCATCCCAAGTGCGGGAAGAGGGGCATTTCCAGAGGTAAAGATAATTTCCACCGGGATCTTCCACCACTGCATGAACTTCCCAACTTTGTTTGCTGTCGTCCAAGGGCTTGGCCAACGCCGATTTGCTCTGATCCAGAATCAGCTTGCCGCCGTGGTCGATCATCTTTTGAATGGTTTCTTCCAGGGGAACTTCCATGTCAATTTCGGTGAAACAGCCCATCTTTTCTACGCTTTCTCCCGGTGCCCAATGAACAAACATATTCATATGGCCTGGGGTTACTCCCTCATAATCGTATTGAGCAGGTCCGGTGGCCATAATCACACCGGGATGAGGATCGCCGGCAGGAATGCCACTGGCCGCTTCCGGGGCTTCAATCATATCCCAGCCGAACACATTGATGTAGAAATTCTGAAACCGGCGAAGTTCTTTGTAGGTCAGAACACCACAGCGGGTCCGTCCATGAAGGCTTTTCTTGGTGAATTTCTTCGGCGGCCGATTGGTGTGGGGATAGGTGGTCTTTTCTACCATATTCCACTGTTCCTTTCTTATTCTTCTACATCGTATTCTGTTTCCAACTCATCCCAGGTCCGAGAGGAGGGGCATTTCCAGAGATACAGATAGTTGCCTGCAGGGTCTTCCACCACTGCATGAAGTTCCCAGCTTTGCTTGCTGTCATCCAACGGCTTAGCCAGAACGGATTTACTCTTGTCCAAAATCAGCTTAGCGCCGTGATCGATCATCTTTTGGACGGTCTCTTCCAGGGGAACTTCCATGTCAACTTCTATTACACAGCCCATCTTTTCAATATCACCCGGCGCCCAATGTGGAAACACGCTCATATGGCCCGGGGTCAATCCTTCATAGTCGTACTGTGATGGACCGGTGGCCGCAACCAAGCCTGGATGAGGATCCCCGGCCGGAATACCGCTGGCGGCTTCCGGTGCCTCGATCATGTCCCAGCCGAACACGTTGATGTAGAAATTTTGGAACCGGCGAAGATTTTTATAAGTTAAGACGGCACACCGGGTCCGTCCATGAAGGCTTTTTTTCGGGAACTTCTTAGGCGGCCGATTGGTATTAGGATAGGTGGTCTTTTCTGCCATATTCCGCTGCTCCTTTCTTATTCTTCTACATCGTATTCCGTTTCCAGTTCGTCCCAAGTCCGGGAAGAGGGGCATTTCCAGAGATACAGATAGTTGCCTGCAGGGTCTTCGATCACCGCATGAGGCTGCCAGCTCTGCTTGCTGTCGTCTAAAGGCTTGGCTAAAGCAGATTTGCTCTTGTCCAAAATCAATTTTCCGCCATGGTCAATCATCTTCTGAATGGTTTCTTCCAAAGGAGATTCCATATCAATTTCCATAAAGGGACCAATCTTTTCCAGTTCAGCTGGCGCCCAGTGCATAAACAAGTTCATGTGACCGGGGGTGACGCCTTCATAGTCATATTGAGCCGGACCAGTAGCCACCAGCAAACCAGGATGGGGATCTCCGGCAGGGATACCGCTGGCTGCTTCCGGGGTTTCAATCATGTCCCAACCAAATACATGAAGATAAAAATTCTGAAACCGTTTCAGATCCTGATAGGTCATCACCATCAGCCGAGTCCGTCCATGGAGACT
>DXWR01000219.1 GCA_019416775.1 Oscillospiraceae bacterium
CCCCCAATTCCTTGGTGGCGGCATAGGCGACTTTTTTCACCAGGGTCTCAAAATCCCGCTCCACAATGGTCCCCACCGGGGAGGCCAAAAATTCGGTGCGGTCGCACACCGCCAAACCGGTGCGCACATCCCCGTAATCCACACTCATAATCTTCATTGCATTTACCTTCCTTGTTCCGGTTTTTTCTTAGAAAAGCCGGTCTGCATCTCCTTGGGCAGATGGCTGAGATCGTCGAACTTCACCAGGGTAAACACCCCGTTCTCCTCGGTGACGGTGGTGATGCCGGTGTTGTGGGAAAGATCCTCGCACCGCATAGCTTCCACCGGCCGGTGATCCAGCCAGGTGACCAACGTTCCCAAAGCACAGCCGTGAGACACAATACAGATAGTTTTATTTCGATTAAATTTTACGATTTGTTGAAAGCATTGGGTCACCCGTCGGTACACATGGCTCATCGCTTCCCCACCGGGAGCCTGAAAATAGCCGGGACTTTCAAAAAAGTGCTTTGCCATCACCGGGTCTTCCCTTTGGAACACATCCCAACCTTTGCCTTCCCAGCGGCCGCCGTCAATTTCCAGCAGCCCCGGTTCTGAAAGCAAAGGGGCACCCACAAACCGGTTCACCGCTTTGGCTGTCTCCATGGCCCGCTTAAGGGGAGAAGAGTAGACGATATCAGGATGTAAATCCTGCCCCCGCCGGGCCAGATACTCCAACTGGGCATAGCCCAAAGGGGAGAGATTGCTGTTCACATGACCTTGAAACACATGACCCACATTGCCCGCCGCCTGGGCATGACGGATGAGATAAATGGTGGTCATTTTCTATCACCTCACCAAGGCTGCACGGTGCCGGTCAGATCTGCCACTTTGGCAACTCCGTGTTGGTCGCACCAATCGTTCAGTCCCCGAACCACCTTCACTGGAGTCCAGGGATCGGCAAAGATGGCAGCCCCAATCTGGACCGCACTGGCGCCTGCCATCATCATTTCCACCGCATCTTCCGCCGTGGCAATGCCGCCCATCCCTACCACCGGGATGTTCACGGCATTGGCCACCTGCCACACCATCCGCACCGCCACCGGGAACACGGCCGGACCGGACAGGCCCCCCACATTGTTCTTTAAAATAGGACGGCGAGTGTTGATGTCAATCCGCATTCCCAACAGGGTGTTAATCAGGCTCACCGCATCTGCGCCGGCAGCTTCCACCGCCTTGGCAATGTCGGTGATGCTGGTGACGTTGGGGGAGAGCTTTACCATCAAGGGTTTGGTGGTGTGCTTCCGCACCGCTGCCGTGATCTCCTCCGCCGCAGAACAACTGGTGCCGAAGGCGGCGCCTCCCTGCTTCACGTTGGGGCAGGAGATGTTCAGCTCAATGATGTCCACCTTGGTGGGCTCCAGCTTCTGGGCAATCTCCACGCAGTCCTCAATGGTGTGTCCCGCCACGTTGGCGATGATTACCGTATCCTGTTGTTCCAGATAGGGTAGTTCTTCTTGGATAAAGTGATCGATGCCCCCGTTTTGCAATCCCACCGAGTTGAGCATCCCGGACGGGGTTTCCGCCACCCGGGGCGGCGGGTTGCCGTTTTGGGGACGCAGGGTCATGCCCTTGCAGGAGATGCCCCCAAGCTCCGAAAGAGGGTAGAGGCACTCATATTCCCGGCCGAAGCCGTAAGCTCCCGAAGCGGGGATCACCGGGTTTTTCAATTCCACCCCGGCAATGGTTACTCTTAAATCTGCCATCTTCCTTCCCCTCCTTAAAAAAGTACGTCCTTGGAATCAAATACCGGCCCATCTTTGCAGACATGGCTCAGGTATTCCTGCCCGTCCTTCACCGTCCGGCAGGCGCAAACCAAACAGGCCCCTACGCCGCAGCCCATCCGCTCTTCCAGGGAAACCTGACAGTCCACCCCATACTGCTGAGCCAGCCCAGCCACACCCTTGAGCATGGGATGGGGACCGCAGGCGCAGATCAGGGCGGGCTTTTTCTGCTTCAACTGCTGCTCCAACGCCTGGGTGACGAAGCCGTGGAAGCCCATGGTACCGTCATCGGTGCAGAGAACTACCTCATTGCCCTGGCGCTTGAAATCTTCGGTGAGGATCACTGCATTGGCGCTGCGGAAGCCGAGAATAGCAGTGGCTCTTTGACCGTACGCTTTGGCGGTTTCCAGCATGGGAGGCACTCCGATACCGCCGCCTACCACGATAATGTCTCCCTCCGGCTGGGCAAAGCCATGGCCCAAGGGTCCCATCACATCCAGATTGTCCCCAACCCCCTTCTCCCCAAGGATCCGGGTGCCTTCCCCTTTGATTTCAAACACAAACCGCAGGGTGCCCCGGTCCCGGTCGATCTCGCAGATGGAGATGGGACGGCGGAGAAACAGCCCCTCCGCTTTCAGATGGGCAAACTGTCCCGGCTGAGCCAAAGCCACCATCTCCGGGGCGGAAATGGTAAGATCAATAATATGCCTGGCTAAAATTTCTTTCTTCAGAATGGGATAGACTCCCTGTACATACGCCATAATAACCCCTCCCTGGGTGTCTTTTGGTTTGAGTTTATTGTAGCATACTTACCGGGAAATAACAAGAAAGCCCTTGTGTACAGCCAGCCCTTTTGTTACAATAAAACCAGAATCTGCAAAGGAAGGCTAACCCATGAATGAACTCTATACCATCATTGATCAATCTCAATGGAAACGGGCGATGCACTGCGCGGTGTTTCGCAACTGTGTTGAACCTGCTTTCTGCATCACGGTAAAATTGGATGTCACCCACTTTTACCGCCGGCTCAAAGAATTGGGTTATCCCTTCACCTATTCTTTGATTTACCTGGTGAGCCAAGCTGCCAACGAGATAGAGGAATTTCGCTACCGCTTTTTGGATGGGCAGGTAGTGCTGTATCGTCGCATCCACACCGCCTTTACCTATCTCAATTCAGAAACCGAACTGTTCAAAGTGGTCAATGTTCCCTTGACGGATACCTTGGAGGAATATGTGGCGCTGGCGGACCGCACCCAAAAAGAACAGCAGGAATACTTTACCGGCCCCTTGGGGCGGGACGTATTTCAATTTTCTCCTCTTCCTTGGCTGAGCTACACCCACATCTCCCACACCAACGCCGGAAACAAGGACAACGCCACGCCGCTGTTTGACTGGGGAAAATGGGAAATGCAAGGGGAAACACGGCTGCTTCCTTTTTCCATCCAGGCACATCACTCCTTCGTGGATGGGCTGCATGTAGCCCGTTTGGTGGAAAAAATTCAAAATTCGTTAGATAACCTATAAAGCCGGTTTCTTCTTGCTTCTTTTTGATTTATTGTGCAAAACTTTCCTTGAAATACCGGCCAATCTCTTGCAGAATTTTCAAACTTCCAGTATAATATCTCTTAGTCACGGAAGAAGGAGGAAGAAGAATGAAGGTGCTTCTTTACACGGAGGCCATGAATCTTCTGGGAAAATCCGGCGTGGGCAAGGCCCGCAGTCATCAGATCCGCGCTTTGGAACAGGTGGGGGTAGAATGGACCATCGACCCGAAAGAAAAAGTGGATCTGGTTCACATCAACACCATCTTTCCCAATTCCCACCGACTGGCCAAGAAAGCGAAAAAGCAAGGCATCCCGGTGGTATACCACGCCCACAGCACTATGGAAGATTTTAAGAATTCCTACCTGGGGGCCAATGCGGTAGCGCCGCTGTTTAAAAAATGGCTCTGCTCCTGTTATCGTTTGGGAGACAGCCTGATTACCCCGACTCCCTATGCCAAACATCTGGTCGAAAGCTACGGACTGACTCAGCCCATCTACCCCTGCTCCAACGGCATTGATTTGGAGTATTACGAAAAGAACGAAGAAGCAGGCCGAGAGTTCCGCAGACGGTTTGGCTTTTCGCCGGAAGATAAAATCGTTATGAGTGTCGGTCTGCAAATTGAGCGCAAAGGTATTTTAGACTTTGTGGAATTGGCCAAGCGGATGCCGGAATACCAATTCATCTGGTTTGGTTACTCCTCCCCTTGGACCATCCCCGCCAAGATCCGCAAGGCGGTGCGCACCAAACTGCCCAACCTGCATTTTCCCGGCTATATCGATGAAAAAATCCTCCGCACAGCCTATTGGGGAGCAGATTGCTTTTTGTTCCTCACCCACGAAGAAACCGAAGGCATCGTACTGCTGGAAGCCTTGGCAGCCCGGCAGAAAGTGCTGATTCGAGATATTCCCATCTACGAAGAATGGCTGGAAGATGGAAAGAACATTTATAAGGCAAATTCCCTGGACGGCTTTGAAACCAAACTCCGAGGCATTTTGGAAGGGGAGTTGCCTGACCTTACTGAAGCTGGATACCAAGTGGCCTACAACCGCCGGATTGAAGCGGTAGGCCAAACCTTGGACACCATCTATCGAGAAACCATTCACCGGGTGAAAGAGCGGGAAGCGCAACCGATTTCCCAACAAGCTGTAACCAACGAATAACATAAAATAAAAAGACGTTTCTTGTCCCTGAAGAAAGGGAACGGGAAACGTCTTTATTCTTCATTCGGCATCAAAATTCCGATCCGGAGCAAAAACCCTATGGCTTCGGATTTATTTAGTCCCGGCAGCACAATTCGATCCCGGCCTTCTCCATAGATGTGAAAGATCACATCGCATTGGCCGGCCCGCTTCTGGAAAGGACTTTGCCGCAGCTGGGCCATGACAATCCGGTCCCGGTGAACCATAGTGGTGGTGAGGCGGTATCCCTTCATAGCGCGGATGGTAACCCACCCGTCCTTCACTCCAATCCCGGCATGACGGTATCCCCGCCAACGCAGCCAAAACAGCCAACTCATCGGCAGCCAAAACAACCCCCACACCAACCAAAGAGTAGCGCCAATGCCGTCCACCAAAAGCCCGGAAATCAAAGCCAATACCGTCACCACTCCCATGAAGATGGCAGGAAACCCCAGGTATCGCCAAATGCAGCGGCAGGGAGTAAGCTGGTTTGGCGTTTCCTTCCATTCCGGCAGCAGGGTAGAAGTTTCCCGGCGCAACTCCAAAAGAGAACAGGAAGGCACCAGCAGATTATTGGCCCCATCCCGCTTACCGTAACCACTGCACCGCAGGGTAGCGTAGCCCATCCCCATAATCCGGGACAGATTGCTTTCCACTAAAGTTACGGAATTGATCCGACTGACCATCATGTGGGTATGATGCTGGCTGATCAGTCCACAGGACAACCGCAGCACATTTTGACTTCTCCGGCAGCGGAACCCCAATAGATAAAACAAGTGAGCCAGAAAGATGCCCGCCCAAAACAGCAGTACAATGGCCGCCAGCACGGCAAACACCGGAGAAAGGCTGTTGGAAAAAAATTGGGCAGTCCGCCGCACGCCCTCCCGCATGAAGTCTTCCAACTGCCGTCCAAACAAACGGATGGCGGTGGTTAAACCGGCGGCAAAGTAGAGCAGGCCGGAAAGGTTATTGGTGTTCAGCAAAGCATAAAGGAAAATTCGCCCAGTTTTAGCTTGATATCGCTCTTCCACCGGTTCCAGTTTTGTGGAAAACAGGGTGTCGATCATCTGAACGCTTTCCTTCCGGGTGAGGGTCAGGGTAACGTCGTAGGTGTGTTTGCCTCCTCCATCCGTATCTGCCTGAAGTTTCACTGCCCGTATGGGCCGCAGATACCATGGTTCCTGGCGGCTGAGATAAGAAATCTGTTCCTTGGGCAGAAAAAGAACGGCGGTGCAGAGGATCCCTTTGTACACCCACAATCCTTTTTCATTGTACCGATACCGCAAAAAAGCCCAGCGGTATACCCCGCTGCCGATGATCACCAGTACCACCAGTAGATCCAGCCAAGCCCCTTGGAGCCAACCAGATAATTCTCCGTGAATAATCACATAGATTAAAGTGCGAAATATCGGGATAATCAACAGAAACAGTTTGCCGGAGATACTTTCCAGGATATTGATAGGGTGTTGATAACGTGTCTTCATATCGGTTCCTCAAAGGACGGGGAAAGAGCATATAAGATCCGACGGGCTTCCGATTCACTTAAAAAGAACAGCCAAACACTTCCTCCTGCCGCCGTTACCCGGATAGAGCGAAGCCTGCACAACCGGCTGATGGGATCGCTGAAGGTATTTACATAACTTACTCGATTTCGTGGGATGCACACCGTCTTTTGCCAAAGCACTCCTTTGCAAACCCAAAAGGAATGGGACTCCAGCTTATATTCTGTGTTGAGATATCGCAGAGGCAGATACCAAAACACCACAATCACCGCCGCCAGCCCCAACAGCCATAAGGTCCAAAGCCGAAGGAAAAACCAGCGTTCCAACAAAATCCCCAACAGAATCTCCAATACGGCGGTAAGCAGCAATGCCGTCATTTCCCACATAACAAAAGCTTTTCGGGGCAGGGACACTCCATCTTTCATCGCTGCATTCTCCCCCTTCTCCGGAGCCCTACCGGAAGCGCCACGCATTCCCGAAACCAATACCCAAAAGCCACCACCGGATTGATGGGACAGGGCAGACAGCTGCAGGGAAGATGAAGGCGCTTGGCTATCCGACTGCACCGAAAAAGATGATACCGGTCGCTGACTACCAGTATAGTTTCAGGCAGATGATTTTTTACTAAAATGTTTTTGGCAAAGGAAAGGTTTTGCCAGGTATTGGTGGACCGGTCTTCCAGATAAATTCGCCGGGCATCAATTCCTTGTTCCACCAACCAATCCCGCATAGCCTGGGCTTCGGTACAATCCTCACCCCGGCCTTGTCCGCCGGTGACAATGCAGGAAAAATCCGGATGGGCTTGCAGGACCTTGCAAGCGGTATCTAACCGATGAACCAGCATTTTAGAGGGATGGGTCCCCAACACCGAGCATCCGGGGATCATCACCGTGCAAGGGCATTTTGTTTCTCGAAATCGGGGGTATCCGAAAGCCAGCACCAAAATACTACTGATCAGCCACAGCACAAAGGCGCAAAGCAATCCAAACGCAACCCAGCCGATCAAGTCGGAAGCAGCTTGGAATATCACCCGGTAAAACCGGCCGAACAGCACCATCACTACCCCAATTAGCAAAGGCAGCCAAATGCCAAGATGAACCCGGATATTGCTCAGCAGCATTGGCAGCAGACTGAGCAGACAGAGCGCCAATCCCACCAGCAGAAAACTCATGGATACTAAGCCCATCTTACTGCCTCCTTTTGACTTGCCTTCTTGCTAACATTATATCATATCTCTTTTTAGACTTTCAACCAAACAGCGCCAATCTGCGGCAAAACCGTACGCCGTAAAACGACAAATCAACCACAAGCGGCCATTTTTCGCAAAAAAGAAACGGACGGTATCGCTGCCGTCCCTTTCCTTTTTCTGTTATTCATAGTACCGCATGGACGCGATGACCTTGCCCAGCACTTCCATTTCGTCGGTGTAAATGGGCTCATAGTTGTCATTTTCCGGTTGCAACCGGAAATGTCCTTCTTCTTTATAAAACCGCTTGCAGGTAGCTTCTCCATCCAACATGGCGATAATGATCTCTCCATTTTCCGCCACCGGCTGACGGCGGACAATCACCACATCCCCGTCCAGGATACCGGCGTTGATCATACTGTCCCCCTGGATACGCAGGGCAAAGAGATTTTCCACTCGTTCCCGTCCACAGTCAAAGGGCACATAGCCCTCCCGGCATTCAAAAGCGGTGATGGGCATACCAGCGGTAACTTTGCCAACCAAAGGCACTCGTGCCGCCCCATCGTCCCCAGCTAACTGGATGGAACGATTGGAGTTCCCCCGTTTTTCCAACAACCCTTCTTCACAGAGCTCATTGATATATCGGTGTACGGTAGAAGTGGATTTAATACCCAAATCACTGCAAATTTCCCGCACTGTAGGGGAAATGTCATGGGAAATGCGGTCCACAATATATTCATAGATACGCCGTGCCTTATCATTCATGGCTTTCCCTCCGAAAATTTGTTCTTTTTTATTTTACCATATTTTCCGGAAAAAGAAAAGAGAAAGTTTTTGTCAATCTTTCCAAAGAATGGAAGCTGTTTTTGGACAAAAAGAACAAAGCTCTAAAGTTTCCCTTAGAGCTTTGAAAAATTCTCATTTGATATACTTGCCAGGCACCTGTGCGTAAGTCTTGCAGAAACGCTGATAGGTGCCGCCGCCGGAAATGTTGTCTTCCACCTGAGGGTCAAACACATAAGTTTGTCCGCCAATGTACACCTCAACCCAGTTGTGGCCGGTATAACCGCCGCCGGAAGCATGGGTAGAACCGGAAACGTAAGCTGCATCCAAGCCGATCATCTTCATCATGGCGATAAAGGCACAGCTGTAGGTGTTGCAGGAACCCTTGCCCAAAGTCAAGCAACTCAAGGCTCCCCAAGCAATGTACGCATCGTTGTTGCCTTCGCTGGGGTTGCCGAACCCGGCACTGCTCACATAAGCACCCCGTGCGTAGGAAGTATTGTAGATAATATAATCGTAGCAGGCCTTTACCTTATCATAGGTGGTCATGCCGGGGGTAAAGATCTGGTTAAAGATTTCCTGAATCTTAGCATCGGTAGCGGCATAACCAGTGGACCGAGGATTCAGCGGAGCCGAATTCAGAATACCCTGCACGGTACCGTCATTCACTACCGGTGGAGTGTAAGATGGAGTTGATGTCTGCGTGTTGGAAGAAGAACTGCTGCCCTGCGAAGAGGTAGAATTGCTGACAGTGGAAGTTGCAGGATCGGTGAAGTAAGGAGCATAGACCCAGCTGCCGTCCTCCAATTTGTAAAAGTTTTCCGCGCTAGCCACTACATTGACCTGCTGGCCGCTCTCCACCTGGCCCACTACTTCGGCGCTGGTTCGCGGTTCGCTGCGCTTGTTCACCGTATCGGTGGCAACTTTTACCGCAGTGCCAGGTACTTCCGTCCAGCTGAATTCCGGGGCTTCTTCCGTGAGGTAATCCATGGAAAGGTAACCGAACCACATAGTTTCATCGCATTTGTAGTAGCCCAAATCGGTGGTTGCAATGACCGTCACAGCAGTGCCGGCATCCAAACACTTGATGGTATTGGTTTCATCGTCAAAATTAGGGGTACTGCGCAGCCGAACCGTTTCGGTGACGTAAAGGGTCTTAGGTTCGATCTCTTCTTCATCCCAGGTGAATTCACCAGTTTGCTGAGAATCTTCCTCTGCAGGAGTCACCACATCCTCCTCCGCTTGGGAAGAAGTGGTTTCTTCCATTCCTTCTGCCGCCACGTGAGCAGGTTCCTGCTGTTGAGAAGACTGTGCATCCACCACAACCCAGGCACAGATCCCGCTCATCACCAGCAGGGAAGCGGTAACCACCGCCACCACCCGCAGGTTCCAGCGCCGGATCACTTGGGAAACAGTAAACTTTTCTTGTTTTTCATCCATCGGCTTCATATTCTCTTCCATCCCAATCTTTTATCTCGCAACGATTTTTAGTGAATTGGTTTCAATCTTTTACAATAGTTACAATTTGATTACAAGTATATCCTATTTGGCTTTGCTTGTAAAGAGATTTCTTGGATTGTTCAAAATTTTGTCACAATTCCCAAAAAGAAGTCGAATTCTCCCTGGATTTCTCACGTGGAAAAAACCGTAAAAATTTTTTCCGACGCCAGGAAACTACTGTTGTTTTGGCACAAAATATGCTATACTGTAAGGGAATCCACCATGAAAGCTTGGAGGGCGATCCTTTGAAACTTCGTACTAAGATCGCATTGTCCAATGTTCTGATGTTTATTGTTCCCATTTTGGCGATTCTGGTGATAGCGGTGATTGTCTCCCTAATTTTTTCCAGCGCCTTGGGAAAAACCGTGGACAACCTGCTGGGCAACAACCAAAGTGCTACTACCACCCGCAGCCAGATTCACTACTACGCCTTACAGTGCGACGAAATGGAAAACGGCCAGGAGGAATTTGAACGCTTGGTGAGCCAAGCCTTATCTGAGGACAACTACCGCTTTGAACTGCGCAAAGATGGGGCATACTGCTATTCCAATCTGGACATTCTGGACGTGGGATTTATCAGCGAGTACCGCTTCTATATGGATCGGGAAGACAGCTTTATTGTCACCGGACAACAGGAAGCGATGATTAAGCACGTGGAAGTGGTTCAAAACGCCACCTATGAACTGATCGCCGTCAATCAAAACTATCTGGAAAACGCAATTTATTACTCCGAAGAGGACGTCAACGCTATCGACCCGGATCAGTTTTCTTTAATCAGTGTGATTGTGGTGTTGAGTATCATCATTGTCATTCTTACTGCCGTGATCATCACCCGCACCCTTTCCCGCAGTATCTTGCTGCCCCTGCAAAAACTGAAAATTGCCAGCCGCAAAATCAAAGACGGGGACTTCCATTTCCAGCTGAAAAGCAACGGCAAGGACGAATTGGCAGACCTCTGCAACGACTTTGATGATATGCGCCGCCGGCTTAAAGAATCGGTGGAACTGCAGCTTACCTATGAACAAGAAGAAAAGAATCTCATTGCCGGCATGGCCCACGATCTGCGCACCCCTATTACCTCCATCAAGGGGTATATTGAGGGACTGCGGGACGGAGTGGCCAACACTCCAGAAAAGCAAAAACGATATCTGGACACGTTAGCGGTAAAAACCGAAGATTTAAACCGCTTAGTGGACAGCCTGTTCCTCTTTTCAAAATTAGACACCGGCAAATATCCCTTCCACTTTGAACTGGTGGAGATTCGGGAATATATGAAGGGGTATGTTTCCTCCCAGGTCTATGACTGCGCTCAGCAGGGCATGGCCCTTCATTATGAAGATAAAATGAAAGCTCCTGCTTATCTGCGGCTGAGTGTAGCGGAAATGGAGCGTGTTTTCAACAACATTATCAGCAACAGTATTAAATACAAACCACGGGACACCGGCAATCTCACCATTACCTTGTCGGCGGTGGAAAAAAACGCGGTGCTCTGCTTTGCCGACGACGGCAACGGCGTGCCGGAAGAATCCATCGACAAGCTGTTCCAGCGGTTTTACCGGGCGGATCCTTCCCGGAACAATCCCAGTGAGGGCAGCGGACTTGGGCTTTCCATTGCCAAACAGATTGTGGAAGCCCATGGCGGCACCATTGTTGCCGGCAATGACCATGGCCTATCCATCACCATCACCCTGCCTATCCGGGATCAGGATCAATCTTTAGACCATTCATAAGGAAGCGAAACTATGAAACGGGTTTTAATTATCGAAGACGACAAAAGCATCTCAGACCTGGAACGAGATTACCTGGAAATCAACAAATACCAGGTGGAAGTGGCCTTTGACGGGGACACCGGAAGCAAAATGGCGTTGGAAGAAGATTTTGATCTGATCTTGCTGGACTTAATGCTTCCTTTTAAAGACGGATTTGAAGTCTGCCGGGAGATTCGAGCCAAAAAAGAAACTCCCATTCTCATGGTTACCGCCAAAAAAGAGGACATCGACAAGATCCGAGGACTGGGCTTGGGAGCGGATGACTACATCGTGAAACCCTTTTCCCCCAGCGAACTGGTAGCCCGGGTAGGGGCCCATATTGCCCGCTATGAGCGGCTCACCGCCACCGGCAGTGCCAAACACGCCGACCATGTGATCGCCATCGGGGATCTTAAAATCTATCCGGAACAGATGCGGGTCACGGTAAAGGGAAAAGAAGTGAAGCTGGCCAACAAAGAATTTGAATTGCTGCGCTTTCTGGCAGAAAATCCCAACATCGTCTTTTCCAAGGACACCCTCTTCGACCGAATCTGGGGAATGGACAGTTTGGGAGATGCCTCCACCGTTACGGTGCACATCAATCGCATACGGGAAAAAATTGAAGAAGACAGCTCCAACCCCCGTTACATTGAAACAGTTTGGGGCGCCGGATACCGTTTTCGGGTTTAAATTTATCACATTGTGAGGACAACTTAATGAATCCTATCACTGCACTTCCGGTGCAAAAAGAAAAATATCGCTTTGCTGGAACGGCAACGCTAGCCCTTCTTTCGAAAGAAGAACACAGCGTTTCAGCATCCGTTTCCTGGAGCGTCAACCTAAAAGCAGGGGTGGCGGGGCTTCCCGATACACCCCTCACTTTCGTGCTGCCGGAAGAAGAAATTTCCTTTTTAGAGCCGGAACGGACTTATCCGGTATTTGCCCACTGTGTTAAGGTGAAAAATCTGGTGTGGCTGAAATATGTCTCCATTCTCATCCGGGGAAGCATCTATCCTGTCCCCTATCAAGCACCGGATTTTGTAATGAATCCTCCCCAAGAACAACCGGAAAGCACTCCCTCTTCCCGGCCTGCTTACTATGCACCTGCCGCTGCCGATCCGGCAGACTGGAATTA
>DXWR01000022.1 GCA_019416775.1 Oscillospiraceae bacterium
TATTATAAAAAAATCGAGACCTCAACAGAAGTCTCGATTCGTTATGCAGTAATTACCGAAAGGTTATTAGTTTGCCTCAGCCTTGAGCCATCGTCTTTTCCACCGCTTTGAGGAACTGTTCCACCATAGGGGAGGGGGTGAGAGAGTGCAGCAGGCCAAAGGGGATGGTATAGCCCCAATCCACCGGCAGGATTTTCAGCAGCGGATGGACATACCGCCAGTTTTCCACCGCCATGAGCACACAGTTGTTGTTTTCACACTGATTAAAGGCCCCTACGTCATAAAAATCGAAATCCACAATCTGGATCTGGGGGTGGTTCTTCCAAATATCATCCCGAAGCAGATCCACATAATGACTCCATTCCCTGCGCATCAACATCAATTTTTCCCCGTATAGATCCTGTACCGTCAGCCGGTCTTTTTGTGCCAGCCGGTGGTGGACGGACACCGCACAGCAGATGGATTCTTTGGAAAGTTCTAACCCGGCGCATTTGCGCAGATTCAGCATGGTTTCATCAAAGATTCCAGCCACCACATCGATATTCTGTCCCAGATTCCCCAAAATCTCCCGGGCGTTTTCCGGCGTATTGTCAAAGGGCACCAACTGAAATTTAATGTTGGGACAATATTGCTGCAATTTAGGCCACAGATCCACCAACACTTGGGCAGGAGTCATGGGGGAAGTGCCGATCCGGATCAGGTTTTCCCCCTCCTGCATGGCGTTTTTAGCACGGGTCACGGAATCCTTGCAGTATTGAATGATGTATTTGGCATCCTGGTACAGAGATTGCCCCGCTTTGGTTAAACGCAGCCCCCGATGGGTGCGGATAAAGAGCTGCAGGTCTAAGCTTTCTTCCAACAAATTGATCTGTTTGATCACCGCCGGCGGAGAAATATATAATTTTTCGGCTGCTTTATTAAAACTCCCTGCCTCGGCCACACAGAGAAAAGTATCCAACTGGGGATTATACATGGGTTTCACCGTCCTTTGATTCCTGGGTTGTTCCGCAAAAGGATCTACAGCTTCCAAGAAAAATCAGCCGTAGATTTTAACTTTATTGTATTTCTTTTTCTCCCATTTGTCAAAGGATTTCCGCAGAACAGAAAAACAAATTTATCTTTTCCTCCAGGGGCATAAAAGTAATCTTCGGAGCCCCTGAAGTTGACGAAAATCAACATCTGCTGTTATCCCGGATGGTCCGGCTTCTGCAAGCGAAACATCCCAACCGGTCCGGCCGGCGACCGCCCTAAAAAGAAAAGAACCGGTAATTAGCCGGTCCCTTTCTGCGCTTCCTTTTGAATTTGTCCCTCCGACAAGCAGACGGGGTCATGCCATCGCTTTGCGGAAGAACTCTTCCATTTTGTCAAAGGGGATGATATCAGTCCGGTCGTAC
>DXWR01000220.1 GCA_019416775.1 Oscillospiraceae bacterium
ATCCAGAATAATTCTTTTAAAAATTACAGATAGTACAACTGTTTTGCAAGATGGAAAAATCAATCCTTCATTTTTCAAGAAAAATTGGGGCAAGAAAAATTTTCTCTTGCGGCGATTGGTTGACAATTTTGCGGGAAAATAGTACCATAGAAAAAGCGGTCGTTTGGGCCAACCTTAGGAAGTGAGTGTGACGGATTCATGCAGGAAATGTTGGAAACTTTTTTGGATTATCGTTTTTTATTTGATATTGCGGTGATCCTCCTCAGTACGAAATTGTGCGGTATGCTGACCCGGCGGTTTTATATGCCACAAGTAGTGGGTGCTTTGTTGGCGGGGCTTTTGCTTGGCCCTGCAATTTTAAAGCCGTTGTTTGGCTTTTCCATTTTGGAAGAAACTGACTTTATCAACAGCATTTCGGAAATCGGCGTCATTGTGTTGATGTTTACTGCCGGTTTGGATACTAATATTAAAGACTTGAAAAAGGTGGGCGTTTCTTCTACTATTGTCGCCACCATTGGAGTGATAGTGCCGCTGTTGATGGGTTGGGGCGTCGCTGCAATTTTCGGTGCAGGAGAGAATATGCTCCAGCACGTGTTTATCGGTGTGATTTTAACCGCCACCAGCGTCAGCATTACCGTGGAAACATTAAAGGAATTGGGCAAGTTGAATACTAAGGTAGCCAATACGATTTTGGGTGCCGCTGTGATTGACGATATCCTGGGTATTATTGTGCTGACCATTATTTCTTCTATGGCAGACAGCAGCGTAAGCATTTGGGTTACCCTGTTGAAGATCCTGCTGTTCTTCGTGTTCGTAGGTGTTTGTGCGGTTGCAGGGTACTATCTGTTCTCCCATTGGTTCTCCCACAGCAACAAGGATCTGCGGCGGCACGTCATTGTTTCCTTTGTGTTCTGCCTGCTGATGAGTTTGGCGGCGGAAGTATTCTTCGGTGTGGCAGACATCACCGGCGCCTTCTTTGCGGGATTGATCCTATCCAGCACCACCGCTCAGCCCTACCTGAATGCGCGGTTTGGAACTTTGTCCTATATGTTCCTGTCACCGGTGTTCTTTGCCAGCATCGGCTTAAAGGTCAGTGTGGAGGGCATGGGAGCCACGGTGTGGATCTTCGCCGGGGCTTTGGTGTTGATAGCGATACTCAGCAAAATTGTGGGGTGCTACATCGGCGCACGGGCTTGTAAATTCAATCACCGGGAAGGAATGCAGATCGGCACCGGCATGGTAAGCCGGGGTGAAGTGGCCTTGATTGTAGCCAACAAGGGCTACGCTTTGGGTCTGATGAGCGACATTTACTTTGCACCCGTGATCCTGGTGGTCATCGTCACCACCATTGTTTCTCCCATTCTGTTAAAGATCGCTTACCGGGAGAAAAAGCCAAAACCGGAAACCCCGCAGCCCCAGTCGTAATCGTTGGGAAAAATATAAGATGCAGTAAAAAAGAGAGCCTCTCGTTGCCGGGAAGCTCTCTTTGTTTATGTTCTATTTTACTTGGTGAAATATTCCACGCCGGACTGGAAGATCTTTTGATCCTTTTCGCCGGGAACGTTCTTGCAGATGTTTTTGCCGATCCGTTCGCTGTGGCCCATCTTGCCAAGCACCCGTCCGTCGGGAGAAGTGATGCCCTCAATGGCCATGACGGAGGTGTTGGGGTTGAACTGTACCTGATAGGTGGGTTCGTCGTCCAAGTCCACGTACTGGGTGGCAATCTGTCCGTTAAAGGCCATTTTTTGCAGCAGGCTTTGGCTGCACACAAATTTGCCTTCTCCGTGAGAGATGGGCACGGTGTGGATGTCCCCTACGTTCACGCCGGCCAGCCAAGGAGACTTGTTGGAAGCGATCCGGGTGCGGACCATCTTGGACTGGTGGCGGCCAATGTTATTGAAGGTCAAGGTGGGGTTGTCCGCCTTGTTTTCGGTGATGTGGCCGAAGGGAACCAGACCCAGTTTCACCAGTGCCTGGAAGCCGTTGCAGATACCCAGCATCAAGCCATCCCGCTGGCCCAGCAGATTTTCCACTTCCTCGGTAATCAAGGGGTTGCGGAAGAAGCTGGTAATGAACTTGCCGCTGCCGTCGGGTTCGTCGCCGCCGGAGAAGCCGCCGGGGATCATGATGATCTGGCTTTCCCGGATGGCTTGGGCAAAGGCCTGGATGGATTCTTCAATCTGGGCAGCGTTGCGGTTGCGCACCACAAACACCTGGGGCAGGGCGCCGGCCCGTTCAAAAACCCGGGCGGTGTCGTATTCACAGTTGGTGCCGGGGAAGACCGGAATCAGCACCCGAGGTTTCGCCACCTTGATGGCGGGAGAGGGGCGGCTGGATTCGTCAAACTTGTAGCTGATGGTATTGATCCGGCGAGAAGGAATTTTGGTCTGCACCGGGTATACCGGCTCCAGCTTCTGTTCATACGCCTTTTCCACGCTGGTCAGGTGGAGCATCAGCAGCTTGAATTCCGGCGCCACGATGCTGTATTTGCTGATTACGGTACCCACGACTTCCGCGCCTTCCAGTTCGGTGAGGTGGGGCGCCAGCTCCAGCACAAATCCGCCGTACACCGGATTGAACAACAGGGTGGGATCCAAGCTCTTGTTCAGTTTCACGCCCATGGCGTTGCCGGCACACATTTTGTACAGCGCTTCGGATACGCCGCCGGAGGTCAAGGCAAAGGCGGTGCGGACGCTGCCATTCTTGATCCAGCCTTCCACCAGATCCAGAACCCGCAGCACGTCCTCAAAGTCCGGCTCGCCGTTTTCCTGGTATTTGGGGAGGATGATGGCGATTTGGTCCCCGATCTGTTTCAGTTCCTGGCCGATAACCTGGTTGGCATCCGCCATGCTCACGGCAAAGGAAACCAGAGTGGGAGGCACGCTGATGTCCTCAAAGGTGCCGCTCATGGAGTCCTTGCCGCCGATGGAGGCGATGCCCAGTTTGATTTGGGCTTCGTACGCGCCCAGCAGAGCAGCCATAGGCTGTCCCCAGCGGGTGGGATCGTTTTGGGTGCGTTCAAAGTATTCCTGGAAGGTGAGCCAGCACTGTTTCCGGCTGCCGCCTACGCTGACCACTTTCGCCACGGATTCTACTACGGCATACATAGCGCCCAGGAAGGGGCTCTGTTCGCTGAGGTAGGGGTTGTAGCCCCAGCCCATGACGGAGCAGGTATCGGTTTCTCCGTGGAGCACCGGGATCTTGGCCACCATGGCCTGGGTGGGGGTAGCTTGACGGTCGCCGCCGTAGGGCATCAGTACCGTGCCGGCGCCGATGGTGGAGTCAAACCGTTCCACCAATCCCCGCTGGGAGCAAAGATTCAGATCCCCCAGGTGTTTCTGCCAGTTGGCTCCGGTGCTGGTGTAGTTGTGCACCGGTTTCACCGATTGGGCGGGAATGTGAATGTCGGTGTGTTTTTCCGCTCCGTTGCTGTTTAAGAAGCTCCGAGCCAGGTCCACAATGCAGTGCCCCTGCCAGTTCATCTTCAGCCGGGGTTCTGCGGTAACGGTGGCCACCACGGTGGCTTCCAGGTTTTCCTTGTCTGCTTCGGCGATAAATTGGTCGGCATCCTTGGCACGGACTACACAGGCCA
>DXWR01000221.1 GCA_019416775.1 Oscillospiraceae bacterium
GACAGAAGTATAGCAGAAAATTATAAAAAATCTACCGAATAAATCATGCCGCCCGAACACTTTGCCTGGGCACCTCGTTGTCAATCGTAGATCATCTTGTGCTTCACAATCTCCTTTGCCCGCATGCCGTCTTACAGGTACTCCGCCGAACTATCCGGCGGTCTTTCTGCTTGGGTGGAAAAGGAACAATCGTTTGACATTTTGTGCTAAGGTTCGTATAATAAAGTTACGGCTTTCAGTCCGCTCTTGTTGCCCGGAAAGCATGGGCAACCTTTTGCTGCGTAAAAACCGAGCGAACTTGCCTACTCGCCCTCGGCGGGGGCAGAGAGATAATGCATTACAAACGGCGGCGGCATACCCCTTCATCCATATTCGTTTTACAAACGGAAGGAGGGGCGCTTCAATCAGTGGGCCCCTCTTTCGAGAATAAGGAGGGGATACCATGGAAGTCACTTGGCCTGATTTGATTCAATTTGGGTTACTGATCATCGGCATCGTTGGTCTGGTATGGTCCATGACAAAAAAGAAGTGACCGCCTCACCTGACAAGTTAGCGGTCACTTTTTGACTCTACAAAGGGGATAAGCCGTTTCCAGCTTTATCTCTCTGTTTTTATTATACTGATTTCCCCCAACTTTGTCAAGTTGGGATTTCCGCCCGAATGGAGCAAGGAGGTGTTCCCATGGCATTGCGAAAACAAGAACTGGACCAGCTTTCCGGCGTGGTGGAAGAGGTGGTATTTGCCAATGCGGACACCGGCTTTGCGGTCATCGACCTGGACGCCCAGGGCACCTTAGTCAGCGCCGTGGGGGAGATGCCGGGGATCTCCCAGGGGGAGGAGGTCACCCTTCGGGGACGGTTTACCCAGCACCCGGTGTACGGGGAACAGTTCAAGGTGGAGCTGTGCACCCGCACCCTGCCTTCCACCGCCAAGGCCATTGAAAAGTATCTTGCCGGCGGGGTAATCAAGGGCATCGGCCCCAAACTGGCCCGGCAGCTGGTGGAGCACTTCGGGGACGACACCCTGCTGGTGATGGACCAACAGCCTCAGCGTCTGCTGGAGATCAAGGGAATTTCCCAGCAGAAGCTGGATGGGTTTTTGGAGCAGTTCCGTCAGGTGTTTGGGGTGCAGAGCTTGCTGCTGCTTCTCACCCCCTACGGGGTGAACTCCGCCCAGGCGGTGAGCCTGTTTAAAGCCTACGGGGAGATGGCGGTGACCCTGCTGAAGAAAAATCCCTATTTGGCCTGCGAAGCCCGGTTCGGGGTGCCCTTTCTCACCTGCGACGCCATGGCCAAAGCCTTCGGCCTGCCGCTGGACGGCAAGGAGCGGTTGCTGGCAGGGCTGAAGTACACCCTCTCTCACAACCTGCAAAACGGCCACACCGCCCTGCCCAAAGAACGGCTCATTGCCACCGCCGCCAAGCTGTTGGACCAACCTTTGGAGAAGGTGGAGCAGGCCCTGGAAGAAGGGGTGGAGGAAGAACAGCTCTGCCGCTGCACCTTGGGGAAGGAAACCATCTCTCTGCCGGAATATTTTTTGGCAGAGCAGTACATTGCCGCCAGGATTTCCGGGATGCTGCGGGTAGAGCTGGATCCGCCCAAGGGACTGCAGCAAATGGTGGACGCCTGGGAAACCGCCCATGGCATCCAGTATGAAGCTCTGCAGCGACAAGCTATTTTGGACTGCTTCCGCTGGGGGATGCTGATCCTCACCGGCGGTCCCGGCACCGGCAAAACCACCACCTTAAACGGGATGCTGGATCTGTTGGAGCAGCAGGGTTACGCCCTGGCTCTCTGCGCCCCCACCGGCCGGGCGGCCAAGCGGATGAGTGAGATCACCCGCCGGGAAGCCAAAACCATCCACCGTCTGCTGGAAGTGGACTACGATGGGGAACTGCTCTCCTTCCGGCGCAACGAGAAAAATCCGTTGAAGGCGGACGTGGTGGTGGTGGACGAGATGTCTATGGTGGACACCCTGCTGCTGGAAGCCCTGCTTCGGGGAATCAAGCCCGGCGGCCGGCTGATTCTGGTGGGGGACTACCACCAGCTCCCCAGCGTGGGGGCGGGGAACGTGCTGTGGGATCTGCTCCAGCAGGAGGCCATCCCCACGGTGCGGTTGACCCAGGTGTTCCGTCAGGCGGCCAAAAGCCGGATCATCACCAACGCCCACGCCGTAGTGGCGGGGCAGATGCCGGACCTGTCCCGGCAGGGGGCGGAGGACTTCTTTTTCCTGAAGCAGCTCAACCAGCCTTTGGCGGCCCAGTTGGTGGCAGATTTGGCGGCACGGCGTCTCCCCAAAGCCTACGGGCTGGACCCCATGGAGCAGGTGCAGGTGCTCTGCCCCCAGCGAAAGGGTACCGTTGGCACCGCCCAGCTCAACACCATGCTGCAAAACCTGCTCAACCCTCCGGATCCCTCCAAAGGGGAGTTTCAGAGCATGGGCTATCTGTACCG
>DXWR01000222.1 GCA_019416775.1 Oscillospiraceae bacterium
GTGCTACATCTATGAATATATGTCTACTTCTCAGGAATCTTTGTCCATGGCTTTGTTGGATCAACATTTGGAAGATGGCATTCGCCGCATTGAAAATAAGCTGAACACTATTATTTCCGATCTGACGGATTTGATTTACGAAACTCGTTGTCTGCGGCAGGATTCTCAACAGATCATAGAACAAAATAAGAAGAACATCGATCAGAATAACCGTATGCTGGAATCCCTGCAGCGCACTGAGCAAAACACCTTTCAAGCGGCCCAGTACGCCCAGCTCAGCGCCGATTACAGTAAAGCTAACGCTTATTTCAGCTTGGCTACTTATCTGAAAAAATGAGCATCGAAGGCTTCAAAACAAGTAAAAACGGAACCCCGCTTTTTAGGGTTCCGTTCCTTTTTGTCCAATTTGATGATTATTCTTCTTCCAACTCCACCGCCAACGCCAGCGCCAGCTTCATCATCCGGGTAAACTGGGTCTCCCGTTGGGCGGGGGTGGTGTCCTCGTCGTTGAACATCCCGTCACTGACGGTGAGAATGGATAGGGCCTGTTTGCCGCACCAGGCCGCCGTGGCGTAAAGGGCAGCAGTCTCCATCTCGGTGCCCAGCACCCCCATTCGCCGCCAGCGGCGGAGCTGCTCCATGTCATCCATGTAAAACCGGTCACTGGTAAGCACATTCCCGGCGTAGTAGGTGTACCCCATCTGTTCCGCCAGCGCCATAGCCCGGCTTACCAGCTTGGGAGCAGCGATAGGGGCAAAGCCGGTGACCTTCCAGTGAGCCAGAAAGTTGGTGTCGGTGCAGGCCCCGGCGGCAAGAATCAAGTCCCCCACATGGATATGGTCCTGTAGACTTCCGGTGGTGCCGATGCGCAGGATGGTTTCCACCCCGTACTGGTCAAACAGTTCCCGGCTGTAGATTCCCATGCTGGGAGCCCCCATGCCGCTGGCCATGACGCTGACCGGATGGCCCTGATAGCTTCCGGTGTACCCCTGGATGCCCCGGACATTGTTCACCAGCTTTGGGTGTTCCAGAAAATGTTCTGCGATGAATTTGCTTCGCAGGGGATCGCCGGGCATCAGCACCGTTTTGGCAAAATCCCCAGGACTGGCTTGGTTGTGGACCGTTGACATGATAACGCCTCCTTAAAAAACAGAAATTTATGCCTGAAGCGGTGTTTGCAGCACCACTCCTTGGGCAATTCTCAGCTCCTCGTGGTAAAGGAAAAAGGTATTGCCGGGAACAAACAACTTTTCCGCCTTCACATCATCCAGTACCAACTGAAAGGTGCAGCAGCAGTGATGAAGGCCGCTCCACTTCAGGCGGGATAGGGTGACGCAGAGCGCGCCGCTGATGGGCTGCTGTGCCGGGTTCAAAAAGCACACCGGAAAGATTTCCCCCGGAACAATCCGAAGTTTTGGGGCCGCTAATCCCCCTTCTTTGTGGGGATACCAGGTGATCTGAACAGTGGCGGAAGGGCGATCGGGGCTTTCCCGGCTTTCTTTTTTGCAGTAGCTGCGGTAGTGCAGATAGACTACAGTGTCCAGCACCAAAAAGATTGCCAAATAGGCCAGAAATACCCACACCAGTACACTTCCGTGTCTGATCCAATGCAGAATGACAAAGCTGCCAAATAGGGATCCCACGGCGGCAGAACATAAAAAGAACTTTTTCATGCCGGAGGTTTTGTAGTCACGACAGTAGGGCAGTCTCAGGGTTTGAATCAGAGCCGTCAGAAGGCAAAGAATCCAGAGCAGAGAGAGAATGACTTTTAGAAACGCATTTTGGGGAGAAGTGATCAGGGAACCGATAAATCTTCCGCCAAAGGCAACCGAAACCAATACGATGATAAGGAGGGTGGGAGAGGAGCTTTTGTAAAGCTTTCCGCAGGATGGACAGGTGTCTATCTTCCCATTGTCGCTGAGGATGGAAATGGGGTCTTTGGGACGGTGGCGCCAGGTGGGGATCTTTTCCCCGCACCAGGGACAGCGGTGGGTCAGCAAAGAGGGTTCCTCCTTTGGTTTGGTGATTTGGTGTAAAGATGGTTTCGTTTATCGCACTTCGTCCAAAAAGTAGGTGGCTTCCATATCTGCCGTGCTCAAGGCAAAGGCCAGAGGGAACATCTCAAAGGCCTTGCCCACATTTCTGGTTTCCTCCGTACCGGAAAAGCCCATGTGGTAGCGGATGGCAAAGGCTTCCTCCCGGCTCAGTCGCAGATACCCGGAAAGAATGTAAACGCTTTTTTCCCCGTGGCCGTAGGGCAGGTTGTCCTCAAATTCGTACCAGGGAACCTGCTGCCAGTTGCCCTGCTTGTCCTTCACGTTCCGGGTGGACTGCTTGTAGCAGTTTACCTTGCAGATGTCGTGGAGCAGGGCCACAATGGCCACCGTCTCCGGGGTGTAGTTTCTCATTCGGTACAGTTCCTGGGCCCTTGGCCGGCTGAGATAGTCGGTGAGGCAGTGATAGACGTGGAGGGAATGTTCACACAGACCTCCGGGATAGTTGCCGTGAAACCGGGTGGAGGCGGGGGCAGTGAAAAAGTCGCTTTTGTGGAGCAGGTAGTCCAGCAGCTCCTGACTGCCGGGACGGGTGATGTGTTCCCGGTACAGGGCCAGAAATTCTTCTTTGGGTTCCATGGACTACTTCTCCTTTCGCCGCTGAGCCAGCCAGGCTCCTTCCAGCAGCAGGGAATCCGGGGCTACCTTGCTCAGTATCGCCACTGCTTTGGCTTCCCAGCCGGGCAGGATCACCCGCTTGCCCTTTTCTAACTGCTGTAAGGCGTAGGCCGCCACCCAAAAGCTGTTTCGCCCGGGAATGGCAAACTGCACCCCTGCTCGCTGGTTGAATTGAGTGGCCACCGGTCCGGGACAGAGGGTGGAGATTTGCACCCGGCTGCGGCGCTTTCTCAGCTCTTTCCAGATGGCCAGATCCAGCCGCAGCAGGTAGGCTTTGGTGGCGTAGTAGGTGGCCATCAGCGGCCCCGGCAGGTATCCTGCGATGGATGCCACATTGAGGATAGCGCCCCGATCCTGCTTCACCATGTCCCGCAAAAACAGCTTAGTGAGAATCTGCACCGCCCGAATGTTCAGGTCGATCATGTTCAGCTCGGTTTCCAGCTTGGTGTGGGCGAACTCCCCAAACTGGCCGAATCCGGCATTGTTGACGAGCAGGTCCACCTCTCCTTTGCACTGGCGGTACAGCTCATAGCAATGCTCCGGCTTGGACAAATCCAAGGCCAGCAGCCGCACCCGTTTGTGGCTGAGTTTGGGCAGCACTGCCTCCAGCCGGGACAGGCTTCGTCCCACCAAAATCAGGCTGTATCCCTTTCGGGAAAGAAGAATGGCCAGGTCCCGGCCGATGCCGCTGCTGGCTCCGGTAATCAATGCAGTTGCCATAGGAAAAACCTCCTTACATGGACAAGAAAAAAGAAAATGGTAGAAAAAAAGCAGCCGCAACTGCGGCTGCCTCTTGGGTCAAATCTGAGAATGGTAATCGTTGAGCCCGTCCACTTCACTGCGGACATACCGGGCGGAGTAGGTAGATACCAGGTAATCCACCGCAACCTGGATTCCTTTGAATAACAGTATCCCACCTGCCACGATTCCCACCAGTTTGATGAAAGTTTTCATGGAGCTGAGTCTCCTTTCGCTTGGGCTTATTGTCCCTTTGAAATCATACCGTCTTGATTTCCCTTAATCTTGCCGGCAGGCAAAACCTGCTTGTCAGATAGTCAAGCAAAAGGGAATTGTAGGCATTGGCTTCATATGCCTTTATTATATCAAATTCCACAGCTTCTGGCAAGAGCTGTTTGGCCGGCAAAGGGGGAAAGCCCGAAAGCCGGCACTTACATCCGGTCCACCGCAAAGATCCGTTTATACACGTTCTTGGTGTAGAGAGCGGTCATCAGCAGGCATCCTCCCACGTAGCAGACCACCGCTTCGCCGATGCCCACGGAAATGCCCTGGAACAGGAAGATTTCCCAAAAGCTCCCTTCGCCTCCAAAGACGAAGGTCAGCTCCATTCCCACGATCACGGCGTTGAACAGTACCGGGAACAGGGGAGCCAGGATATACTTGGGCAGTTTGGCGGGAAGTTTTCCCACGTAGTAGGTGCAGATAGCTGCCAGCAGGGTGGCCAGGGTGCCGAACACGGCGTCGATGAGGCCGGTGGGGTTGGTGCCCAGCAGCACGCCCAGCAGGTTGGACAGGCAGCAGCCGATGCTCAGTCCCGGCACCGCCAGGCCGGTAAACACCGGCAGTACCGTTAAAATTTCGCTGACCCGAAACTGCACCGTGCTGAAGGCAATGGGGGCAAACACCAAAGTCAGCACCACGTACAGGGCAGCGATCAGAGCGGTTTTGGTAATGGCCGCCGTTTTGGAATAGGTTTTGGACATAGGTATCCTTCTTTCGTAGTGTTTTTTAAGGTCAGGAGGTTGCGACTGACCGCTGCGAACACACAGCATTTCTACTATACCACAGAGAAGGAAAAAAGGCAACCTTTCTTTGGGCCAAGCACTGCGAAATGTGGGAAAAAAGGTCCGGCCGCCCACCGAGATGGACAGCCGGAAAAGGAGAATCAAAATGAAACGATAACGATGGGGGCAAATTAGTAATTTTCCGCCTTGATCTGGAAGTAGGACTGGGGATGGGCGCAGACCGGGCAGACTTCCGGGGCTTTTTTGCCGATGACAATGTGGCCGCAGTTGGAGCACTGCCAGATCTGGTCTCCATCCCGGGAGAATACCAGGCCGTTTTCAATGTTGGCCAGCAGTTTGCGGTAACGCTCTTCGTGCTCCTTTTCGATTTTAGCAACCTGTTCAAACAAGTAGGCGATGTGGTCAAAGCCTTCTTCTTTGGCGGTTTTGGCAAAGCCGGCATACATATCGGTCCACTCGTAATTTTCTCCGGCGGCAGCGTCCTTTAGGTTGTCCATGGTGCTGGGCATTTCTCCGCCGTGGAGCAGCTTAAACCAAATTTTAGCATGTTCCTTTTCGTTGTCGGCGGTTTCTTCAAAAAGCTTTCCAATCTGAACGTAACCGTCTTTTTTGGCTTTGGAGGCGTAGTAACGGTATTTGGTGTTGGCTTGGCTTTCACCGGCAAAAGCAGCCAGCAGGTTGGCTTCTGTTTTGCTTCCTTTCAATTCAGGCATGGGGGTTCCTCCTTTCGATGGTTGCGGGACAGGGGAGTGTCCCAGAAAACTGGAAATAGTTTATGCTAATTTAC
>DXWR01000223.1 GCA_019416775.1 Oscillospiraceae bacterium
CTTCAGGTCCTTCCCTTACTGGCGTTGTACGATGAAAATGGGCTGCGGCCCCAAGCGGCGGAATGGACCCGGATGGAAGGAAAGGATTAAGTTATGCTGTATGTTGTAGGAACGCCCATTGGAAATTTAGGGGACTTTTCTCCCCGGGCTGTGGAAATTTTAAATCAAGTGGACTTTATTGCCGCAGAAGACACCCGAGTCACCCTGAAGCTCTTGAACCATTTCGGCATCCAGAAACCTATGGTGAGCTATTACGAGCACAATCTTCGCCAGCGGGGGGAGGAAATTCTCCGGCGGCTGCAGGCCGGGGAAACGGCCGCTGTGGTCAGCGATGCCGGGATGCCCTGCATCTCCGATCCCGGGGAAGACTTGGTGCGGCTTTGCGCCCAGGCAGGGGTGGAGGTGCAGGTGATCCCGGGGCCCAGCGCCGCCATCAGCGCATTGGCCATCAGCGGGTTGTCCACCAGCCGGTTTACCTTTGAGGGATTCCTTTCCACCAATCGCAAAAATCGGGGAGAGCATCTGGACAGCCTAAAGCAGGAACGGCGGACCATGATTTTTTATGAAGCCCCCCACAAGCTTCCCACTACTTTGGAAGATTTAAAGGAAGCCTTTGGAGGGACCCGGAAAATTGCCCTCTGCCGGGAATTGACCAAAATTCACGAACAGGTTTTGCGGATGGATTTGGAACAGGCCGCCGCCTACGCCAGGGAAACCACACCCAGAGGAGAGTACGTGCTGGTGGTGGAAGGCTGTCCGGACACCCAAGTCAACGGCATGGACGAGGCGGAAGCCCTGGCTTTGGCAAAGAAGCTGCTGGAGCAGGGGGAAAAGCCCACGGAAGCCGCCCGCCAGGCAGCCAAGGCCAGCGGATTGAGCAAGGGCGTTTTATACAAAAAACTGGTGCAGGGTTTTGGAGAAGGAGATTGAATTGTGCCAAAACCAGGATTCTTTAAAACCCTGTCACAGTCTTATCACAACCCCATGGCAAAATAATAGCAGATGATAAATGGGAGGGGATTTCCATGAGCAAAATTTTAATTGCCGACGATGAAGAACGGATTCGGGATATTATCCGCCAGTATTTGGAGTTTGAGGGCTTTGAATATGGGGAAGCAGGCGACGGAGTGGAAGCCTTTGAAAAGGTGAAGACCGGGGAATATGATTTGGTGGTGCTGGACGTGATGATGCCAAAATGCGACGGCATTACCACTCTGCGGAAGATCCGGGAGATCAGCAACGTCCCGGTGATCCTTCTCACTGCCAAAGGAGAGGAATACGATAAAATCTTCGGCTTTGATTTGGGAGCGGACGACTATGTGGTGAAGCCTTTTTCTCCCAAAGAATTGATGAGCCGGATCAAAGCGGTGCTGAAGCGCTCCCAGCCCAAACAAAAGCCGGAGGACGAGGTGTACACCTTCAAGACCTTGATGGTCAATCCCAAGTCCTACGAGGTGCGGGTGGATGGCAAGCAGGTGAACGTTACCCCCAAGGAGTTTGAGCTGCTGCTGTACTTTATCAAAAATCCCAATACCGTCATTACCCGGGATACCATCCTGAACAAGATCTGGGGGTACGATTTCTTCGGGGACAGTCGTACAGTGGATACCCACATCAAGATGCTGCGGAGTAATTTGGGCCCCTACCGCAATTTGATTAAAACCATCTGGGGCGTTGGTTATAAATATGAAGAGTATACGGATTAAAATTTGGATGGCCATTTTCGGGGTGGCGGCCCTGGTCATTGCAGCAATGTGGATCTTTCAGGTGTTTTTGCTGCAAGGAATCTATTTGGCAGGGAAAAAAAGCCAATTCATTACCGACACCAGAACCATGGTCAGCACCATTCAGCAGACCCAGGAGAGGGACATCCTGGCCACCTTTGGTGTGGTGCAGGTTATTGAAAATTTAGCGGTTAAAAACAGTTATTATCTAGAAATGACCGATACCACCGGCAGCCCCATCATCAGCTTCAATGCGATGGGGGAACGGAGTGTGCTGAAAAACAATTCCCTGGTTCATACCCAGGTGGTGTACAGCCTGCTCCAGGATCAAAGTACCAACAACATTTTGTTTTTTGAAGACACCCAGTCTTCCACCAGCCAGGACTATTACATCTGCGGCGTCCGCGTCACGGTTGGCCAGCAGGATTATTTGATTCTCACTGAAACGGCGTTGGCGCCTGTGGGAGAAGCGGTGGACGCCATTCGGGGTCAGTTGATTTGGGTGAGCGTTGTGCTGTTGTTGATTGCCACCGGAATGGCCTTATATATCAGCCGCTCCATCACCAAACCGGTGAAGCAGCTTTCCAAGGCCACCCGAGAGATTGCCAAAGGAAATCTTTTGGTGCAGGTACCGGTGCAGGGCAAGGACGAGCTTTCGGTGCTGGCTCAAGACTTCAATATTATGAGCAAGGAAATTTCCAAAGCCACCGTCCTCCAGCGGGAATTGGTAGCCAACGTTTCCCACGACATCCGCACCCCTTTGACTATGATCAAAGGCTACGCTGAGACCATCAAAGACCTCACCGGGGATAATCCGGAAAAGCGCAATCAGCAGCTGGATATTATCATTGATGAAAGCAATCGGCTGAATGTGCTGGTTAACGATATTTTGGACTTGTCTAAGCTGCAGGCCGGTCAGCAGAAGATGAATTTTATTCAATTTGACCTGGCCCAAAAGCTCCGAGACATTGTGGGCCGGTACGCCCTGCTGGAATTGGAGGAGCACTACCAGTTTACCTTGGATGCACCGGAACACTACTTCATGGTGGGGGATGAGGTCAAGATGGAGCAGGTGATTTACAACATCCTCAACAACGCCGTGAACCACACCGGTGCGGACAAAAAGATCTTTATCACCTTGGATGCCTCTCAGATCCCCGGACGGGTGTCGATCCGGGATACCGGAAAGGGCATTGCTCCGGAAGATTTGCCTTTGATCTGGGACCGCTACTATAAACCCTATAAAAAGGACGATCGCAAGGGCATGGGCACCGGCCTGGGCCTGAGCATCGTCAAAGCAATTTTGGAAGCCCATCATTTTGCCTATGGGGTGGACAGCCATTTGGGAGAAGGTTCCACCTTTTGGTTTGAAACCGCCCCCCGCGGAAAAAAGCGGGAACACAAAGGGAACTGATGGGAAAGGGTTGCATTTTATCTACCAAAGAGGTATAATATAACCATCAGCAGAGCTGATGGTTACGATCTTCCCCTTGACCGGCCAAAAGTCCGGCCGGTCATTTCGCTAAACAGCGAAAACCGGGGCAGATCAAAGAGGAACTCAAATATCAGCAGAGCTGATGATTACGATCTTCCCCTTGACCGGCGAAAAGGCAAAAACGGAGGATCGGGATCAAAAGACTGTAATATTGGAGGACAGGAGGTAGGATTCATGGAAGTCACCAAGGATACCTTGATCGGACAAGTATTGGACGCCGATCCCACAACGGCTCAATTTTTCCTGGAAATGGGAATGCACTGCTTAGGCTGCCCGGCATCCCGGGGGGAAAGCTTGGAGCAGGCCTGCTTGGTCCACGGCATTGAAGTGGAAGAGCTGGTGGACAGCCTCAACCAGCATATGGCGGAGTAATCCCAGCTCAGAAAAACAATGGATCGCTGCGGAGAAGTGGTTGCTTTTTCGCAGCGGTTTTTCTTTGTCCTACCGGTCAGGTCTTGCAATTTACCGCCTGATGTGGTATACTTTCTAAAAATCGGCGATGACGGGAAGGAGTAACCCTTTGCCCGCCTCCAACAGAGAGAAGCGTCACCGGCTGAAAGCGCTTTGGAGGGCGAAAAGGGCCAAGTGCGTCCCACCAGCCGGCAGGTTGAATCCCCAAAAAGGATAGGCTTGCCCGTAGCTCCTGCGTTAAAGGAAGAATGAGGATAAACGGAAGTGGAACCGCAGTAACGCTGCCTTCCGAAAGAGCGACGGCTTTTTCGAGGCGGCTTTTTTGCACCCCGGAAAACCGAAAACGATGAGCTTGCGGCCTTGTTTGTGTGGCTGCAACGGGGAGGGACTGCTTTCATGTTTGATAACATTCGATATGATCTCCGCTCCATCAAAGAGCGGGACCCGGCAGCCAGAAACTGCGCTGAGGTGTTCTTTCTCTATTCCGGGTTCCATGCGGTGTTTTGGTACCGGCTGAGCCATTTTCTCTACCGGCACAAGCTGAAATTCCTGGCTCGGCTGGTGAGCCAGCTGACCAAATGGTTTACCGGCATTGAGATTCATCCGGGAGCTACCATTGGCCGTGGGCTGTTTATTGACCACGGGTCCGGGGTGGTGATTGGGGAAACCACCATCATCGGGGACGACTGCACCCTTTACCAAGGAGTGACTTTGGGAGGCACCGGCAAGGAAACCGGCAAACGCCACCCAACCTTGGGCAACGGGGTGATGGTGGGCAGCGGCGCCAAGGTGCTGGGCCCCTTTAAAGTAGGGGACAACAGCAAAATTGCCTCCAACGCCGTGGTGCTCACCGAGATCCCCCCTAACTCCACGGCGGTGGGAGTGCCGGCCCGGGTGGTGCGGCAAAACGGGATTCGGGTCAGCGACCTGGACCAGATCCACATTCCCGACCCGGTGAACAATGAATTGATGCGGCTTCAGCAAAAGATTGCGGATTTGCAGGAACAGCTGGCCGCTTTGACCCAACAGATCAACAGCCAAGCCAAAAATTCCAAAAAGGAGAGTTGAGTTATGGAAATTTACAATACTCTGACCCGCAAAAAAGAAACCTTTGTCCCCATGGAAGAGGGAAAGGTGAAGATGTACTGCTGCGGCCCTACGGTGTACAACTTTATCCACATCGGCAATGCCCGGCCCATCTGCCTGTTTGACGTGTTCCGCCGGTATCTGGAATTTCGGGGGTACCATGTGACCTTTGTCCAGAACTTCACCGATGTGGACGACAAGATCATCAAAAAGGCCAACGAAGAAGGGGTCACTGCCGCTGAAATCGCCCAGCGGTACATCAAGGAATATGAAACCGACGCCAAGGGATTGGGGGTTCGTCCCGCTACCGTCCATCCCACCGTTACCGGACACATCCCCGACATCATTGACATCATCCAAACTTTAATCGACAAAGGCCACGCCTATCAGGCCGGGGGAGATGTGTACTACCGCACCCGGAGTTTCCCGGAATACGGCAAGCTCAGCCATATGCCCATCGACGAGTTGGAAAGCGGCGCCCGGATTGCGGTAGGCGAACAGAAAGAAGATCCCCTGGATTTTGCCCTTTGGAAAGCCGCTAAGCCCGGAGAACCCTATTGGGATTCCCCTTGGGGACAGGGCCGTCCCGGCTGGCACATTGAGTGCTCTGCCATGAACCGGGCGATTTTTGGGGACACCATCGACATCCACTGCGGCGGTCAGGATCTGATCTTCCCCCACCACGAAAATGAAATTGCTCAAAGCGAAGGCGCTTCCGGCAAGCCCTTTGCCCACTACTGGATGCACAACGGCTACATCAATGTGGACAACGTGAAGATGAGCAAAAGCCTGGGCAACTTCTTTACCGTTCGGGAAGTAGCGGAAAAGTTCGGTTACGAGCCCATTAAGTTTATGATGCTGCAGGCCCACTACCGCAGCCCCATCAACTACACTCTGGAAGTGATCCAGCAGTGCCAGGCTTCCTTGAAGCGGATCTACAACTGCAAGGAAAAACTCACCCTGACTTTGGCCAAAGCCACGGAAGGCGCTATGACCCAGGAGCAGAAGGACATCATCGACGGCTTCCGGCAGCAGTTCATCGCCGCTATGGACGACGACTTCAACACCGCCGACGCAGTTTCTGCCATCTTTGAGCTGGTGCGGCAGATCAATACCGACTGTGACCGCAATCCTCTTCCCAGCAAGGAATATTTCACCTATACGCAAGCTCTGTTTGACACGCTGCTGGATGTGATGGGCATTGTGATCCCCCAGCAGCAGGAAGAACAGCTGCCTGCCCAGGTGCAGGAATTGGTGGAACGCCGGGCTCAGGCCAGAAAGGAAAAGAACTTTGCCTTGGCCGATCAGCTTCGGGACGAAATTGCCGCTCTTGGCTATGAAGTGAAAGAAACCCGGCAAGGCACCCAAATCACCAAAAAATAATACGGTTTGTTCAAACTTTCGCCGTATTTTTCCGGTATTGTATCCTTAGGAAATTAGGCCTGATAGGAGGAAATCCCAATGAAATGGAAAACACCTCTGGCGCTTTTGCTGGGCGCCGTTATGCTTTTTTGTGCCACCGGCTGTGAAAAGCAGCAGGACAGCCGTATTATCGCTACACAATCCACCGAACTGATTCAACTTCAGGAGCCGGAAGAGGGTGCCACCATGGCCATTGTCCACACCACCTTGGGGGATATCTCTTTTGTGCTGTATGAAGAGCAGGCGCCCAATACCTGCCAACAGTTTATTGACCTGGTAAACCAAGGGTTTTACACCAACCGGGACATTTACGGCATTGAGATGGGCAATGTGTTCACCGGCTCGGAGGACCATGGCGGCCTGGAAGGAAAAACCACGGCGGAAAACGGCCGGGGTTACGAACCGGAAACCGATCCCGGCTTGTGGCAGCTCACCGGGGCGGTGTGCGCTTACGGAGAACGGGACGGGGTGTACGAACGGACCGTTTTGGCGGACAGCCGCTTCTTTATGGTCAGCCAAGTGGAGGCAGACCCGGAAGTGGTGAGCTATATGGAGGAAAACAACTACCCCGAAAATGTGATCCAGGCCTATCAGGAAGTTGGGGGCAATCCCATCACCAGCGGTTCCTTTACCGTGTTTGGTCAGGTGGTGGACGGGCTGGATGTGCTTAACGAAATTGCCGCCGTGCCTACGGAAGCGGAAAGTATCTATCCCTCTACCCCCATGTATGTGGAGTCCATTGAACTTGGCGAATACCATCGGGAGGCGCAATGATGAAAAAACCGGCCCTTCTGGCCTTAACTCTGGCCCTTTGCTTGGCTTTTTGCGGCTGCAGCTCTTCGGAAGGGGAGACGGATTCCCAGCTGGAGATCCAGCAGCCGGCAGCGGAGCAGGAAGAGGTCAGCGACGAGATCACCTATTCCGATAACGCTTTTTTGCAGCAAAACTACCCCACCCGGGGAACAGCGGAAAACCTCAATACCCGTCCTCTTCAAGAAGGGGAGGAGATTGCCATTGTGACCACCTCCATGGGGGAATTCCGGGTGCGTTTTTTCCCGGAAGTAGCTCCTTTGGCGGTGGAAAACTTCAAGCAGCTGGCCACCTCTGGGCGGTATAACAACACCATCTTCTTCCGAGTCATCAATAATTTCATGATCCAGGGTGGGGACACCACCAATACCGGCAGCGGCTTTGACAGTTTTAACGGAGGCACCTTTGCCGATGAGTTTTCCGAGCAGGCATTGCATCTCCGGGGCGCCCTTTGCATGGCCAACCAGGGGACGCCCAACACCAACGGCTGCCAGTTTTATGTGGTTCAGGCTCCACAGGAAGCACTGGTCAGCAACATCTGGACCCAGCTGCGGGAAAAGATGGACCGGGTGTATCCCGACGCCATTAAGGTATTGTACCAGACCTACGGTGGCTGCCCTTGGCTGGATTTTTCCTATACCGTATTCGGTCAGGTGTATGAGGGCATGGACGTAGTGGACGCCATTGCCGCCGTGCCCACCAACGAGCAGGACAAACCGGATACCGATGTGGTGGTGCAGTCAGTGACTCTCAGCACTTACACCGCTGCCACCGACCCGGCGGCTACCTCCTCCACCACACCCACAGAATCCGCCGTGACGCCGGCAGCTTAAAAAAGACAAAACCAACAGGGAGTGCCCCAAATTGGGAAGCACTCCCTTTTTATCTTCAAAAAGCGGCGCCGCCGCCAAACTGGATTGCGTCAGGCGATTCACGGGCAGTAGCTGCCACCTAATGCGCTTGGCGGCTTGCCCCTTTGGGACAGTCTATGCCGCCGGATTGGGCGAGGTGACGGGCTGAGATGCTGTCTTGGGTTTTCTGGGAAGGAAATACTAAATCAGCGTCGTTCCGATTGCGGTGCGGACATAGGAGTAGCGAATTAAATCGGAAAGGGTCAAAGTGGCAGTTTCTCCTGTGAGTTCATCTAAATTTGGGATGGAAAGAGTTACGCTGTAATAGTTGTAGCAACTCGGCCCATTTCCAATGCAATCCAAAGCAACCGTTTGATTTTCTGCCTGAACCTGACCGGTGTTTCGGACCAATGCTGGGAGGTAATAGGTAGTGTGGTTGAAATCATAATCAGCGTAACACCGAACCGATAAATAAAGATAGGTTTTTTTCTCAGAGTACTCCGCATCCTCTACAATCAAGCGGCAATTTCCATCTTCAAACAGGACTGTGCCACGGTTTCTATCTAGATCAGTAAGGTAAATTTCTGCTGTTTGGGTATTATAGACCATTTGCGTGGTATAACGATAATTCCCGTTTTCTCCATGAATGGCAAGCATACCATAGTGCCAGTAATGCAGCACCCCGGTGAGCCACAGACTGAGGAAGGCCGCCAGCAGAATCACCAGGACAACGGCGAGAATGACAATCAGCCGTTTTTTGGTTTTGGTCAGTTTCATTTGCATCACCTCCAAACACAAAGGGCAACCGGAAAAACCAGTT
>DXWR01000224.1 GCA_019416775.1 Oscillospiraceae bacterium
GCTCCAGTGGTTGCTGTCGTTGAGCAGCGCGCTGCGGTAAACTTCTCCGTCTCGCAGCAGCTGAACCGTTACCTGGTCAGGCCGGTCCTGCCCTTGGTCCTGGCTCCAGACTTTTTTTACGGTGTAGGCCAGAGGCTGTTCTTCTTCCTCCTGGTCGAATTTCACCTGGGCGGTGATCGCCTGGCCGGATAGCTCCACTAAAAAGGGAACCGGCGTGTAGTAAAATCCTCCCTGGGAATTGGACGCTCCCACCACCAGATAGATTCCGTTTTCCAGCTTAGAAAAGGTCACGGTGCCATCTGACACCTTGCCGCTGGCATCTGCCGGAAGCTGGTCCCTAGCAGCCAGTGCCGCTAAGGTGGCGGCGGTGTCCAGCCAGTTATCCTGGGAAAGATCCACGGAATAATCCGCAAAATCCCCGGTGAGCTCTAAGCTTCCGTCCTCCATCCGCTGGCCTACTTGGTACATCTGGAAGGTTACCCCTTCCTGGGCGTATTCCAAGGTCAAGCTTCCGTTCCCTCCGGCGGCCGATACCGGAAGGACCAGGAACACCGCCATCCACACTGCGCAAAGCAATCCGCAGAAAATGCTATTGGTTTTCTTCATGGTTTTTATTTTTCTCCTCCTTTCTCAATCCTTCAGGCAGCTGTTTTGCCTTTTTTATCTGACTGATCAAGAGTCGAGCGGCCAGAATGAGTAACAGTAGGGCAGCCACCAAAAACAGTGCCGTCAAAATCTTGTCCCGGAGATCCATTCCCCCGGTGACGGCTTGGACAGGATCCACCGTTTCCTCATCCTCTGGGGTGGGGATTCGGTGCCCCCGCACCAGTAACCGGTGGGTGTTGACGCCGTAGGGAGTGCAGGTGTACAGGGTGACGTAATCTTCTCCCTCTACAATTTGCAGCGGGCTGATGTCCTCCGGTTCGGTGACCAGGATCTGATCCACTTCGTAGGTCAGCACCCGGTCTAAAATGGAGAGGGAAAAGGTGTCCCCGATCTCCAGTTGATCCAAATCGGTGAACATTTTGGCCCGAACCAGCCCGTTGTGGGCGGTGAGGACGCAGTGGGTGCTGGGTCCTCCCGTAGGGAGGCTGGTGCCCAGCCAAAACCCGGCCCCTGCCTGCAAAGCACTTTCCTCCGTGTCCTGGTAAATGGGCAGATGAACGCTGATTTTGGGAATGTCGATGTATCCCATCATGCCGTTGCCCAAGGGGTTGAGAAGCTGCTCGATCAGCGCTTGCTCCTCCTCGGATACCGTGATGGAGCTGCCTCGCTGGGCCAGCTGTCGGTTGTACTCCTCTGCCGCCGCCCAAAGTTCGGAGTAATCCGCCTGGGTGGCTTCTGCCACATGGTTGTACTGGCTGATCTGCTGCTGCGCCGTCCAGCGGTAGTACAGGTCGCTGAAGGTGGGGTACAGCATGATCCCCAGTCCCACGAGCAAAAGTAGGATAGCCAGGATGGTAACAATTTTGGGCCGTTTTTTCTTTTCTGCGTTCATATTGGATTGCCTGCCGGTAGGAAATTAGGGGGTGTTTCGATGGTTGCCATAATAGAAAGATACCCAGGAGGAGATAGATTCTCCCCCAAGGTATCTATGGAAAAAAAGAGCGGAGTGAGCTAGAAATTATTTACTCTGCCGCTTTTTGCGGGAGACCACAAACAGGATCGCCGCTGCGGCTACGATCACCGCACCACCGATGGTGAACATGGTCGTGCCCATGCCGCCGGTGTGGGGGATGGAAGTGTTGTCAAACAGGACGTGCACAATGTTCTGTTCATTGGCAGCCTCGGGAATCACAATTTTGATTTCCTCATTGCTGCAAACATAACCCTCGGGAGCCTTGGTTTCCTTCAGGTAGTAGGTGCCGGCTTTCAAACCGTCTACAGTTACATGGCCATCTTCGCCGGAAACCAGATCCTTGTCGATGCTATCATCAATGATAGCGCCTTGCTCATTCTTCTGATACAGCTGGAAGTGCGCGCCCTCCAAAGGATTGGTATTCATGTTGCCATTTCCGTACTTCAAGATATCGATCTGATAGGTATCAACGGTAACTTTATCATGAGAAGTCTCCCACTCATGGTTGTTGGTAACCCATGCTTCGTTGACGAAAGTACCGGCTGTTACATCCTCACTCAGTGTGGCATTGTAGGTCACAATGATGCTGGTGGTGCCGAGATCGCTTTCGTCGATGATGTCCGCAGTGTACAGTGCGCCCAGATCAAGGGTAATTTCAAAGGTGCAGCCATCCCCTGCTGATTGATTCACAGTATAGTCATCGGCATTCAGCGTAGTTTTGTGTCCATCCTTATCCACCAGGGTGACAGCGAAGTTTTCGGGATTCACCAGTTCTTCATCCATCTTATCGTGGAAGGTCAGGGTGTAAGTCTTAGCGTCGCCCAGAGAATACGTTGCAATTTCCGGAGGATCTACTTCGTCACTGCTGTTGTATTCGATGTAATCCAGTAAATTTTCCGGTACGTTGGAGGTCAGCTGGAATTGGATGGTTTCGTCAGCGCTGGCGCTGATGTTGTCCTTTTCTTCGTTGTTGTCCAAAATGACCTTTTCCAAACCGGGCAGGCTGACCTTGTCGCTGGTGGTTAGAATGAATTCATCGTCCTTCTCGCCGCCGTCAATATCGCAATAGTTGGCCTTGGGGTTGCCGTTTTCCTGTAAGTAAACTTTACCGTCCACATAACCATGATTGCGGACGACCAAAGTGTTGCCGTTCCAGTTACTGGGCAGCGTAATTTTTACGTTATCCAGATAAATCATGGGATTCAGAGTTTCGTTCCCCATCGCGCTCGTGCTGTCCCAGCGGCAGTGGAGAATCAACTCGTTGGTCTCTTCGTTTGTGCTCCACCATTTATTCTCGCTGCTCTCGTTATACTTTTCAGCAAACATATCGCTGCGCAGATCGGCGTTGCGCAGATCGAGATCCCCCACTGAAACGTTGGAATCAAACTGGAAGTGCAAATCCACATAGGTTTCGTTGCTGATCTTTCCTTTGTTCTCTTGCAGCACATCCCAGGAAGAATCGCCAAACATGGTGCTGCCCAGTTGGGTCATGTCCATGGAGGCATTATAGGTCAGGGTCAGGCCATTCTTGTTTTCGACTTTGTAGATGTCCATGCCGTATTGCGTTTTTGCCTCGAGAGAAGCGCTGTTCTGTTGGACAGTACGGTCTAAGCTGTGGATGACATTGGTCACCAGGGCGGGACGGCCGTCTGTAGCATCAGCATTCCAGTAATAGCGAATCAGAACCTTTTCAATTGTTTTTCCATCTTCTGGAGTAATTACAGCCGAGGGTACCTCATCTGGCGTAAAATCGAATGGAGTATGCCCGCCTTCCACGTACCTGAGATCGATTTTAACATACTGATATGTCCATTCATAATATGCATTGTCAGTAAGAGCAATCAGGCTTCGCGTGGTAGGATGTTTGGCAGTCAATGTTTCTCCCAACGTTACTTCAGTAATATTGGGTAACATCTCATTGACCTCATCAGCAATAGTGCCGCCGCCTTGTCGGATTACACTGACTTGCACGGGAATAGTATTCGTTTCAGGTCCATCTACTGCAAATACAGGTATTGACAAAGAAAGCAGCATAAGTAACGCTGTGAAAACTGACAGAAATCGCTTGGATAATTTGCGTTTCACGTGAATGTACCTCCTTAGTTACCGAAAGTGTAGAAAATGCTGTTAGGAATAAAGTTGGCCGATTGACCATTGACAACCCACACATTTTCGGTTAGTGCATCTGCCCAATCTTCCCAAGCATACTCATCAGCACTAGTCATTATATTATTAGTCGCAGTTCCGTTGTCAATGCTGCCATAAACCGCGCTGTATGAGCACCAGCAATCCTGAATCTTGCCGCTTTCCAGCAGTTTGCCGGCAATGCCGCCGCGTCCACGGGCTTGCAGACCAAAGGGGCTGACGGTGGAGTAGCAGGCGATGATGTCAGCGTAGGTCAGGCCGGTGATGCCGCCGCCGTTGGCCAAACCAGTCACGCTGGTGTCTTCCACAGAGCAATACCGGAGGGTGCAGGCAAAGGAGAAGCCTACCAGACCGCCGGAGGTGTACCCGGTGACCGAGCTGTTGGTGACATGGACGTTCTGCACCAGGCAGTTCAGGCGCGGGGTCTCGTTGACTCCGTACACCTGGCCTGCCAGCACGCCTGCATAGCCGGAGAAGGTGCCGCCGGTGACGGTGACGTTATCCAGGTTCAGGTTGGCAATCTTCTGAGTCGCACCCAGTTCAGAGAACATACCGGCATAGCCGTCGTCGTTAGCGGTGAAGCGGACGTTGGAAATGGTGTTGCCCCGGCCGTCAAAATTGCCTTCGAACTGGATGGCCTGGTAAGAGGCGTTGTTCAGGCTGATGTTGGTGGTCAGCACTACCAGCTGGTCGGGGTCGACTTCGGTGGAGTGATTGACAAAGTCGCTGAAGTCGGCCGGAGAGCCAATCCGCAGAACGGTAGCGTTGTTCGTCAGGTCGGTCAGGAAGAAGTTGCCAGAAGAAACGGAGCTGGTTTTGGCATAAATGCTCATGTTGCTAGTAACCGTGGCAGTAGAAAAATCTACCGCAGTGGTGTAAGTATCATTGATATACCAGCCTTCCAACGTCAGGTTGCCGGGAATGGTCACCTGCGGCAGCGGAGCGCCTTCAGGAAGCTCCCATTCATAGCTTCCGCCTTCATAATTGTAGGTAACCGTGTACGTGGTGGAGCTTGCGTCATAAATGACTAACTGGGTGTTGACCGCGTCGAAGTTGGCGCGAATACGCCAAGCATCGTTGCCCAGACCAGTGGAATTCTCCATCATTCCGGTCCGCAGCGTAGCGTTGGTCATGTTCAGCGCCTGGCCCAGGGTAGCCATGTTGGTATCGAAGCCCGTGTTAAAGGAGCCGTTCCAATTTGTGCCGTCGGTAGAGGTCAGGTCGATGCTATAGGCCGGGGTGTTGAAGTTAACGTCGCTATTTGGCACATACTTGGACAGGTCAATAGCGAAACGCAGGCTCGCACTGGAAGAAGAGCCACTGTAAGCGTACAGTTCGCCGTTTGCGGCGGCATTCTCCGGGGTAGCCACAAAACTGACCTCTTCGCTGGTGGTCAGGTTGAAGGTCTTGCCTGCTAGCTGCGTGTTGCTGGGCACGGTCAGATACAGATTGCCGTTGGCGTCCGAGAAAGACTGTGAATCAGCAATTGTAGCGCTTGCAACATAGGGCGAGCTGGGGGCGGCAGCAAAGACGCTCATTGGCAACATAGTTGTCATGCAGAGAGCCCCTGCTGTCAGCAGCGAAAGAATTTTGGATTTTTTCACGTGTGATTTCTCCTTTCTGTTTTATGATTGCGATTGAAATTCCTTGTTCCGGTTGCCGCCGGAGCTTACTTCTCCTCCTTTCTCGTCCTGGCTGTCATTTTTCGGCTGTTTTAGGACAGAAGAAATATTCTGTCCGTCGTTACCCGAAATTTTTGCCATCAGAAATCAAAAATGATTTGATTTTGCTCCTCTAAACTCATTAACCAGGAAAAAAGGGTATAACAGGGCGGAGCTGCACAATCAAATTTGCTTGCAGCTCAAATTTTCATGACAAAAATGTGAATTTTTTATTGAATTCCCTGATAGGCTGTGCTATAATTCTGTATGTAGACCCATCTTGGCTTTTCATCTAATAAGACAGAATATTTCTTCTGTCCATAACCGACAGGATCGTTCTCGTCCAATTTGAGAGAACTTTTCCTAAACCAGTCCCAATTTTTCCAGCTCCCGCCGGTGTTCCGCTCCGGTGGAGATCAGATAAATCCGGGTGGTGGTCAGGCTGCTGTGGCCCAATAGGTCTGCCAATTTTACCACATCATGGGTACTGCGATAAAAGCTTCGGGCAAATAGGTGCCGCAGGTTGTGGGGGAACACTATCCCCGCCGCCACCC
>DXWR01000225.1 GCA_019416775.1 Oscillospiraceae bacterium
AGATGTGTATAAGAGACAGTAGTAACACCACATTATAATTATTTTCTATCAACTTTTTTGAAAGGTTTGCAGGCCGGCATTTGGGGCCCGGTTTTTTGAGGTGTGAAAAGAAAGCCTGTGCGTCCTGCGGTGGGGTGAGAAGCAGTTTGGGCCTCGTTCCCCGGCAGACTGCCTGCAAGCCTTTCAGAAGAGCTGATCCCGGCAAAGGAGGTCTTTTTATGAAAGTAGCAGTCATCGGTTCCCGGGGATTGACCGTGGAGGACTTTTCCCCCTACCTTCCCCCCGACACCACCGAATTGGTTTCCGGCGGGGCCAAGGGCATTGACCAATGTGTGGCCCGTTACGCCCAGGCCCATCAAATCCCCTTAACGGAATTTCTTCCGGACTACGCCCGCTACCGGCGGGGCGCACCCTTAAAGCGCAACGAACAGATTGTTCAATACAGCGACCTGGTGATTGCCTTCTGGGACGGACGCTCCAAAGGCACCCAATACACCATGAACTACTGCGAAAAAACCGGCACTCCCCTGCAGGTGGTGCGGCTATAACAAATCCCGGCTTTCCCAGGCTGACAGCAGCTAGGAAAACCGGGTTTTTTGCGTTAATTGCTGGTTTGGGCCGCAAACATCCGCTCCACTTCCTCTCGGAGATGGCGGTGTTCCGGCTGGCTCAAAGCAGGGTCCTGCTTCAACAGGGTCTGAGCCGCCTGCCGGGCCTGTTCCAGCTGGGCCAGGTCGGTGGCAAAGTCCGCCATTTTCAGCTGGGGAAGTCCGTGCTGCCGGCGGCCGAAAAAGTCTCCGGGGCCCCGCAGTTTCAAGTCCTGCTGGGCCAGTTCAAACCCATCGTTGGTCTGACAGAGCAGCTTCAGCCGTGCTCGGGTGGCAGGCTGGTCATGGTCGGAGATGAGGATGCAGTGGCTTTGCTCGCTGCCACGGCCTACCCGTCCCCGGAGCTGGTGGAGCTGGCTGAGGCCGAACCGCTCCGCATTTTCCACAATCATCACCACCGCATTGGGAACGTCCACCCCCACTTCCACCACCGTGGTGGACACCAAAAGCTGGATCTGTCCCTGGGCAAACTGCTCCATGATCCGCTCCTTTTCCGCCCCCTTCATTTTGCCGTGAAGAAAGCCGATGGAGGCGCCTTCCAACGGCGTGCCCTGTAAACCCTGTTGGTAGCGGGTCAGGCTCACCAGCTCGCTGTCGGTCTCCTCAATCATAGGGCAGACGATGTACCCCTGGAAGCCCTGGTCCAAAAATTTCCGCACAAACCCCAAGGCACGGAGGCGCTTGCCGGAATCAATCAGCCAGGTTTTCACCGGTTTCCGGCCCTTTGGCATTTGGCGGATCACCGAAAGGTCCAGCTCCCCGTACATCATCAGCGCCAGGGTCCGGGGGATGGGGGTGGCGCTCATCACCAGGCAGTGGGGATGCTCCCCTTTTTGGCTGAGCAGGGAGCGCTGTTCCACTCCAAAGCGGTGCTGTTCGTCGGTAATCACCAATCCCAGCCGGGCAAATTCCACCCCCTGCTGGATCAGGGCTTGGGTGCCTACCACCACCTGGATTTCCCCTGCCGCAATCTGCTTTAACGTGTCCCGGCGCTGGGCGGCAGGCTGGCTTCCCACCAGCAAACCGCAGGAAATGCCCAGGGGACGGAGCATTTTTGTCAGGGTTTCCAAATGCTGCCGGGCCAGCAGTTCGGTGGGGGCCATCATGGCGGACTGCCCCCCGTTTTTGGCCATGAGATAGCAGATGGCCGCCGCCACCACTGTTTTGCCGCAGCCCACATCCCCCTGAATCAAACGGTTCATGGCGGTGGAGCCGGTGCAGTCTTGGATGCAGTCGGCAATGGCTTGACTTTGGCCTTGGGTCAGGGAAAAGGGAAGGTTTTGCAAAAAGGGGGACAGGTCGGTGTCCTTCAGGCAAAAGGCGGTGTGTTCCCGCCGCCGGGAACGGATCTGCCCCATCCCCAGGCTCAGCAGGAAGAATTCCTCAAAGATCAGCCGCCGCCGGGAAAGTTCCAGGGCATGGCGATCGGCGGGGAAATGGATGTTTTCATAGGCATACCGCATCCGGCAAAGGCCGTATGTTTGCAGCACCCACTGGGGCAGCACATCCTCCAGATGGTCCCCCCACTCTTTTAAAGCCTGGCGCATATTGGTGCAGATCATTTTGTTGGTCAGCCCCTGGGTCAGGGGGTACACCGGGCGGATGGCGCTTTCCCGATCCGGGTCCAGCACCTGGGGGGAGTTCATTTCCCGCCGGAGCAGCCCCCCGGTGATCTTGCCGTAAAAGCAGTAGGTGTGTTCCAGCTCCAGAGCCTGAAAGGCGTAGATGTTGTTGAAGATAGTGATCACCAGCTGGCCTTCCCCATCGGTGACGTACACCTTAAACAGGCTCAGCCCTTTGCGGATCCGCTGCTCCCCCTGCTTGCGGTACACCGTCCCTTTCACACACACCGTTTCCCCGGGCTGGGCCTGCAAAATGGGCACCGGATCGGAAAAGTCCAGCCAGGTCCGGGGATAGTAACGCAAAAGGGAGCAGAGATCCTCTACTCCCAATTTTTCATAATATTTGGCCCGCTGTTCCCCCACGCCTTTCAGGCTGCGGATGGAGGGGCATTCCTTTTGGTTGTTCACGGCTTCTTACTCCACCGAAATGATATAGTAGTACACCGGCTGGCCGCCGTTGACCAGGCTGATCTCGCAGTCGTCCCCAAATTTATCCCGGAGGGGCTGCACCGCCTCCTGGGCCTGCTCTTCGGTGACGTCGCTGCCGTAAAGGATGGTGATGAAGCCGGGAGCGTCGGCCTTTTTCACCAGATGGCGGGTCAGGCGGTAAAGGGCTTTGGGAAGCTGGTCCTCCACAAAGTCCAATTTGCCCCCATCCATGGCCAGAATTTCTCCTTGACGGATCTTGTGGCCTTCGTAGTCCGAATCCCGGGCGGCAAAGGTGATCTGGCCGGACTGCACCCGGTCCAGAGCCCGGGTCATATTCACCCGGTTTTCCTGGAAGTTGGAATCCGGA
>DXWR01000226.1 GCA_019416775.1 Oscillospiraceae bacterium
CCTTGGAACAGGCCCGGGAAAGGGTGGCCCATTGTCTCAATGCCTCACCGGAAGAAATCTTTTTTACCTCCGGCGGCAGTGAAGGGGACAACTGGGCGGTGGTGGGAATGGCGCTGGCAGGGAAAGCTGCCGGGAAACACCATCTCATTACCACCGTTATGGAGCATCCCGCCTTGCTGGAAAGCTGTAAATTCTTAGAAAAGCAGGGGATCCGGGTCAGTTATCTGCCGGTAAACTCCTCCGGCTTTCTGGCACCGGAACAGGTGAAAACGGCTATCACACCGGACACCTTTCTGGTCAGCGTCATGTACGCCAACAATGAAATCGGCACCATCCAGCCCATTCCGGACATCGGAGCCATCTGCCGGGAAAAAGGGGTTCCCTTCCACACCGATGCCGTCCAGGCTGCCGGTTGGCTTCCCATAGATGTGCAGGCCCAGCACATCGACCTGCTCACCCTCTCTGCCCATAAATTTGGCGGACCCAAAGGGGTTGGAGTGCTGTACTGCAAAAAAGGGCTCCCTCTCCACCCACTGATCCACGGCGGGAAGCAGGAAACAGGTCACCGAGCCGGGACTGAAAATGTGGCAGGGGCGGTGGGATTGGCCGCTGCCTTAAAGCTGGCCCAGCAGGATCAGGCTCTGCGCTGCCGGAACCTGTCCGAAAAGCGAAACTGGCTGGAGCAGGAATTGTCCGCTCTGCCTGGCTGCATTGTCAACGGCGCAGAACCCAGGCTGCCCGGCCATTTGAACCTCTCCTTTCCCGGCGTGGAGGGGGAAAGCCTATTGCTGTACCTGGACGCCCAGGGAATCGCCGCCTCTTCCGGAAGCGCCTGCTCCTCCGGCAGTGGAAAACCCAGCCATGTCTTGCTGGCTTTAGGCCGCAGCGAAAAAGAGGCCAAAGGGTCCTTGCGGCTGACCATGGGGGAGGAGCTTTCCTGGGATGACTGCCGCCGGTTAGTCAAAGTCATTGAAAGCGCCTTGGGATTTCTTCGGTTTGACGCCCCTTGACAAGATCCCACCGGGGTGGTATCATACAAGCAGAATCGTTGAGAAGAAGGCCTGCCTTGTTGGAAACGTCCCAGAGAGCTGCCGGTTAGCTGGAACGGCAGCGGCGTTTGGAGGCTGAGGCTACCATCTTTGAGAGTGTGCCAACGGCATTTGCCGGAAACACAACGGCTTTGGGCACCGTTATCCGGCCCAACATGAGGGCGGAAGAATTGGATTCTTCCGAACATGGGTGGAACCGTGGAGTTATGAACAAAGACTGAGAAATATCCCCAGCCCAGGAAAAACGGTGCAGGGTTTCTCAGATATTTGGCACTTCATCCCATTTGGGATGGGGTGCTTTTTGCATCTTATCCCTCCAAATCGGAAATTCTAATTTACAAGGAGGACACCATCATGATTCAAGTAACCTTAAAGGGCGGCGTGGTCCGGGAATACGAAGCCGGCACCACCATTGCTCAAGTGGCTCAAAGCCTGGGCGCCGGACTGTACAAGGCCGCCTGCGCCGGACGGGTGGACGGCACTGCCTGCGACCTGCGCACCCCCCTGGAAAAGGACTGTCAGTTAGAGATCCTCACCTTCGAGGACAAGGACGGCAAGCACGCCTTCTGGCACACCGCCGCCCACATTATGGCCCAAGCCATTCAGCATCTCTGGCCTCAAGCCAAATTCGGCATCGGCCCGGCATTGGAAGATGGCTGGTACTACGACATCGGCGGGGTGGAGCCCTTTACCCCGGAACAGTTTGCCGCCATCGAAGCCGAAATGAAGAAGATCGTCAAAGCCAACCTGCCGGTGGAAAAGCGGTTCATCACTGTGGAAGAAGGCCGGGAAATTTTTGCCGGTCAGGACTACAAGCTGGAACTGTTGGAAGAATACGCTGAAAAAGGCTGGCAGCTTTCCATCTACACCCAGGGCGACTTCACCGACCTCTGCGCCGGCCCCCACCTGATGAGCACCGGAGCGGTGAAAGCGGTGAAGATTCTCAGCACCGCCAGTGCCTATTGGCGGGGCGACGCATCCCGGGACAGCCTCTGCCGGGTGTACGGCGTGGCCTTCCCCAAAGCCAGTGAGTTGGAAGCCCACCTCACCATGCTGGAAGAAGCCAAAAAGCGGGACCACCGAAAACTGGGCAAGGAACTTGGCTTGTTTGCCCTGATGGAAGAAGGCCCCGGATTCCCCTTCTTTTTGCCCAAAGGCATGATCCTGAAAAACACCCTGATTGATTACTGGCGGGAAGTTCACCACAAAGCGGGCTACCAGGAAGTCAGCACTCCCATGATCCTGAACCGGAGCCTGTGGGAACGCAGCGGCCACTGGGATCACTACAAAGAAAATATGTACACCACCGTCATCGACGACACCGACTTCGCCATTAAACCCATGAACTGTCCCGGCGGTATGCTGGTGTACAAAACCCAGCCCCACTCCTACCGGGATCTGCCTCTGCGGGTGGGAGAACTGGGCGTGGTGCACCGCCACGAGCTGTCCGGCGCTCTCCACGGCTTGATGCGGGTGCGCTGCTTCACCCAGGACGACGCTCACATCTTTATGATGCCAAGCCAGATCAAGGATGAGATCATCGGGGTGGTGCGGCTCATCGACCAGGTCTACTCCCTGTTCGGCTTTGAGTACCACATTGAGCTCTCCACCATGCCGGAAGACCACATGGGCGCGCAGGAAGACTGGGATATGGCCACCGACGCCTTGAAGGCCGCCATGGAAGAACTGGGACGGCCCTACGAAATCAACGAGGGCGACGGCGCTTTCTACGGTCCCAAACTGGACTTCCATCTGGTGGACGCCATCGGCCGGACCTGGCAGTGCGGCACCATCCAGCTGGACTTCCAGCTCCCCGAACGGTTTGAACTGGAGTACACCGGGGAAGACGGCCAGAAGCATCGTCCTGTCATGGTGCACCGGGTGGTATTCGGCTCCATCGAACGGTTTATCGGCATCCTCATCGAGCACTATGCCGGTGCTTTCCCGGTGTGGCTGGCGCCGGAACAGGCCCGCTTAATCCCCATTGGGGAAGCCCACCGGGAATACGCCAAGCAGGTGGCAGACAAACTGGATGCCGCCGGTATCCGAGTCACGGTAGACGACCGCAACGAAAAAATGGGTTACAAGATCCGTCAAGCCCAGTTAGAAAAGGTACCCTATATGCTGGTGGTAGGGGCCAAGGAAATGGAGGACGGCACCGTTTCCGTCCGTGCCCGCCACGAAGAAAAGGGCGGGGTCAAGCGCGTGGAAGATTTCCTGGCGCAGATCCAACAAGAAATTGCCAGCCGGGAAAGCTGAATGATTTTCCGATCCTAACTATCATAAAAGAAGAGTGTGGACGATTTCAAATCCACACTCTTTTTTTGCCTGTTTTTCCTATCAAGGCGTTTGCCTTGTCAGTCTTTGCTCCCTTTTTTATGCTGTTCCACCGCCTGTTTGAGTAGATACTCAATCTGTCCGTTGATGGAACGGAAATCTTCCTCTGCCCAAGCGGCGATGTCCTGCCAAAGAGAAGGGGCCAAACGCAGCAGCACCTGCTTTTTGGCTTTTTCCCGGCGTTTCTGTTCGGCTTCCAGCTTCCGGATTTCTTCCTCCTGCTGGCGCAGACGTTCCAAACGACGAAGCAAAGCCTCCTCCTGCTGCTCTAACTGCTTTTCATACACCGGCATTCCTCCCATCTATCTGCCCTTTTTAATAGATGCTGCCGCTGTTGACAATGGGCTGGGCGTCCTTGTTGCCGCAGAGCACCACCAGCAGATTGGACACCATGGCCGCTTTCCGCTCCTCATCCAGCACCACGATTTCCTCTTCTCCCAGCTTATCCAGGGCCATTTTCACCATGCCCACAGCTCCATCCACAATCTTCTGCCGGGCTGCCACAATGGCGGCGGCCTGCTGACGCTGCAGCATGGCGGCGGCAATTTCTTCGGCGTAAGCCAGATGAGTGATCCGCACCTCTTCAATCTCCAAACCGGCCTTCTCTACCCGGCTTTGAAGCTGCTGCTGCATTACCTGAGCAATTTCCTGAGAACTGCCTCGCAAGGTCTTTTCCTTTACACCGTCTCCATCGGCATCTTCCTCCAGGCTGTCATAGGGATACAGCCGGGCAACGTTACGGATGGTGGAATCGGTTTGAATGTTCAGAAACTCCCGGTAATTCTCCACCGAAAACACCGCTTGAGTGGGATCCACCACCCGCCAGATCACCACTGCACCGATGATGATGGGGTTGCCGTCCACGTCGTTGACCTTCTGCTTTTTGTTGTCCAAGGTCTGCTGCTTCAAAGAAATAGCCGGACTGGAAATCGTGGTGGTTTTGCCGGATACATTGCCATTGGCGCTCGCCTGCACTGTAGTTACCCGTCCCGGCGCAAAAGAAGAGGCAAAGGGATGAACGTAGTACCAACCTGCTTCCTTGATGGTGCCGTGGTACTTGCCAAAGAGGGTAAATACTCTGGCTTCATTGGGATGGACGATCTTTAAGCCCCCGGCCAAAATGCAGAACAGCAGCAGCAAAGCCAAAAACAGGCAGATCAGTGTGATCCCTGCCGCTGCTTGGGTTTCCACAATGCAGCAGCCCCAGACCAAACAGGCAATGCTCACCGCCCAGCCCAGAATGCACACCAGCAGCATGACCCCGCCGGATCTAGGCTTTAACTGTTTTTCTTGAATGGTTTCCGTTTTTTCTACCGTTGCCATAGGACAACCCTCCATGTATTTTGATAGCATTATAATATCAAAATATTATCTGCGAGTCAAGCGGCCTTTCCCTGTTTTTCGTTACAATTTGGAATATTTTATTTGCTAATTACAAATTGTATCCATTGTACTTCAAAAAACCGCAAAAAAAGGCGGCAAACCAAACCTGGCTTACCGTCTTATCCTTTTCTATCCTCCAAAAGGCAGGGTGTTCCAAAACTGAATCAAAAGCCCGTTTGGGTTGCTGTCCATGGGGGCGGCTTCCGGAAACAGAAGGATCATCCGCACTACATAGA
>DXWR01000227.1 GCA_019416775.1 Oscillospiraceae bacterium
GTTTTATCAGTGCAATAATGTCTTTCTATTTCATGACATAGCATCCCCTAAAATGTACAGTGAAGGATATACTGTATGGACAAAATCAAAAATGGATATACAGCATATTCCGTTTTCAAAAAAGACAACCAGTATATCCAAATTGCATTGAAAGATAGATTTGCCCGATATACTGCCAAGAAACCAAGGTTTATTTTAGCTCCGATTTGCACACGCTACAGAAAAGGAAAAGAGACGGAAAGGAAAAAGCAACCACAATAAAAAGTCCACCCTACCGATTTTCAAAACGAGAGAAAAACAGGTCTCCGGAAGAGCTTTTGGGGTCAAAAACATATCTGCGGTAGGTTTTTTGCCTCAGTTCCAGGTTTTTTTCGGGGATTTGAGCTTTTTCTGCGTTTTCCTTTTTGCTTTCTTTTAAGAGAGGGACCTTTTTGAAAAAGTCCAGAGACAGCAAAAGGCGCCCTGGGTTCACGGGAAATAGATGTTTATGGAATCTGTAAAAGCACTTCACTGCCAACCAACAACCAGCGGTGAGGTGCTTTTGCGTATCTTTCATCACTTTTGCACGCCGCAATCAGAGGTGTCTCAACCTTGCTTGGGACCGTTCTTTCGGACTTTATCAGCGTCATATCCAAAACACAAGAATCCGGACGGCATTTGGGCAGCAGAACATACCCTGTCCAAAATTGCTGGGAGAGAACTTTGGCCTTTCTCCTTAAAAATATTTAAAGTATAGACCGATCTTTTCAAAAAGATCGCTGTCTGTCCAGAAGCCCAAGTGAAGCCAGAAGGCGGGACTTGGGCTTTTGCCTTTTGTCCATCTTTTTTCAATTCGGTGTTTGCTGTTACCATTCTGCACAATTGGTCATTTGTGCATCCAATTCGATATAGTTTGCACGAATGTGCAAATGGTGAAAAAATGTTGAAGCCGGGAGTCGATTGTGTTAGGATACAATCGAAGACAGAAAGAGAGCATCGACAGCCAATATCATGATATGACACATTCCGGAATCATTCGCTGCAGCTGACCAAAAGCCCCCATTTCTATTCTGCTAAAAAGGAGATCAGACGAATGAACATTTTAGTATTGGATGTAGGCACTTCCAGTATGAGAGGGGTCCTGTTTACCCAAGACGGAAACGAACTCACCGAAAAACAGTATCTCTACAGCGTGACCTACATGGAAAACAGCTGGGTAGAGCAAAGCCCTTCCGATTGGGAAAATGCCCTGTACGACATTATGAAGGAGGTTTCTGCCCAGGCGCAGAAAAACGGCTGGCCCATCGATGCAGTCACTATGACCTCCCAGCGCTCTTCCGTGATTCCGGTGGACCGTTCCATGCAGCCTTTGTGCGACGCCATTATGTGGCAGGACAAGCGCACCAACGGTATCTGCGAAGCCCTGAACAACAAAAACGATAAGGTGTTTTCCCTCTGCGGTTCCAGGGTGAATCCGGTGTTTTCCGCCAGTAAAATGACCTGGGTGCGGGAACAGCGTCCGGAAATCTATCAGAAAACCTACAAGTTTATGGTCATCCCGGACTATCTCAATTACCTGATGACCGGCCAGATCTGCACCGACTACACCTACGGCAGCCGTTCCCTGTTGATGAACCTGCGCACCCATCAGTGGGACGATGAACTGCTGGACATCTTCCGGGTGGAGCGGGAAAAACTCTGCGATTTGGTGGAGCCCGGCAGCATCTGCGGCAGAATCACCAAGGAGTTTTCCGAGCTCACCGGCTGTCCCGAAGGCATCCCGGTGATTACCGCCGGCGGGGATCAGCAGTGCGGCGCCATCGGCCAAGGCGTGGTGCGCAAAGGCGCCCTGTCCGTAACAGCCGGCACCGGCGGATTCCTCATCACCACCACTGATGAAGTACCGGAAAATTTGGAGCAGGACGTGATCTGCAACTTCTCTTCCATTCCGGGACAGTACATTTTGGAGTCCAGCGTACTGACCTGCTGCTCCGCTTTTAACTGGTTCACCAAGGAATTTTATCCGGACTGTTCCTATCAGGAGGTGGACCAGGAGATTGCAGAAGCTCCTGTGGGAGCCAATGGGTGTCTCTGTGTGCCCTATTTCCAGGGCCGGTCTACTCCGGACTGGAACAACTTAGCCAAGGGTATTTTTGCCAATGTCACTTTGGCCACCACTAAGCGGGATATGCTCCGCAGCCTGTTGGAGGGGATCTGTTACGAAATCGGCAATGGCATCGAAACCATGAAAAAATATCTCGATATTTCCGAAATCTATGTCAACGGCGGTTTGACCAACAGCGAGCCCTTTAACGAAATCCAAGCCAACGTCTACGGCGCCAAAATCCTCCGCCGGGGGAAAGCGGACGCCACGGCCAGAGGAGCGTTGATGGTGGCAGCCACCGCTTTAGGGCTTTACGAATCGGTGGAAAAAGCATTTGAGGAAATCGGAAAGAGCAACGACATCAAGGTTTATCTGCCCAAGGAGGAGATTGTACTGCAATATGAGCACCATCGTGCCCAGATGAACCGTTTGTATAAAAAGATTTGGGGAGGAGAATGGAAAGATGGAAGTTATCAGTTCCGTGCTTGATTTTATTACCGGCAACATTCTGTCCAGAGCCGAGCTGTTTGTGGGAATTATCGTCCTGCTGGGCTACCTCCTGCAACGAAAAAAATGGTTTGAGACCATCGGCGGATTTTTCAAAGCCGTGGTAGGCTACCTGATTCTGATGGTGGGCGCCAATGGGTTGGTGGAAACCTTCCGCCCGATTCTAGTGGGGCTCAACGACAAGTTTAACCTCAACGCTGTGGTTATCGACCCTTACTTTGGCTTAAATGCCGCTAATTCCGCACTGGAATCCATCGGCAGCAGCGCCGCCTGGGCCATGACCAGCCTGCTCATCGCCTTTTTGTGGAACCTGCTGCTTTTGGCTTTGCGGAAATTCACCAAGATCCGCACCCTGCTGCTCACCGGCCACATCATGGTCCAGCAGGCCACTACCGTCACCTGGATCGTTTTCCTGTTCATCCCTTCCGCCCGCAATATCTGGGGCGCAATTTTGGTGGGTATTCTGGTAGGCACCTATCAGGCGGTGAGTTCCAACCTGACGGTCAACGCCTGTATGAACCTCACCGGCGGCAAGGACAAATTCGCCATCGGCCACCAGCAGATGTTTGCCATCTGGCTCACTGACAAGATTGCCCATTTCTTCGGCAAGAAGGAAAAATCGGTGGAAAACATGAAGCTGCCCGGCTTCTTGAAAATCTTCAACGACAGTTTGGTGGCTACCAGCATCTTGATGCTGATCTTCTTCGGCACCATCATGGTGCTGCTGGGGGAAGACTTCCTGCGGCAGAACGATCCCAGCTTCGGCGCCGACACCGCTTTCCCCATCTACATCATCATCCAGTCTTTGTATTTCACCGTCTACCTTCAGATTTTGAACATGGGCGTCAAGATGTTTGTGGGAGAACTGACCAGCTCTTTCAAGGGCATCTCCGACAAGCTGCTCCCCGGCGCCATTCCCGCTGTGGACTGCGCAGTGGCCTTCAACTACGCCCCCGGCAATGCGGTCACCCTGGGCTTCTTGGCCGGTATGATCGGCGAAGTGCTGGCCATCTTAGGGCTGCTGGTGTTCCATTCTCCCGTGATGATCATTATGGGCTTTACCACCGTATTCTTTGACAATGCCATCATCGCCATCTTCGCCAACAAACGGGGCGGCGTGAAGGCGGCGGTGATTATCCCCTTCATTGCAGGCGTGATTCAGGTCTTAGGAGGTGCGGTGGCCGCTTGGCTGGTGCAGCTGGTTGCCTACGGCGGCTGGCACGGCACCACCGACTTCTCCACAGTTTGGGTTGGCATTTCCGCTCTGCTGAAGTACTTGGGCCTGCCCGGCGCCATCGTGGCCATTGTGGTTATGCTGATCATTCCTCAGATTCAATACGCCCGGTCGGATAAAAAGACCTACTTTGATCTAAAGTGAGTCTGCACATTTGTGCAAAAACAGAAAAATCGTTGAACATAGAATCCCGGTGTGCTATTCTGAACCTGAATCAAAGCGCCGGGGAGTGAAGAGGTGCACAGTATGTATAATATCCACAAAAATCCCATTGGCATCTATGAAAAGGCCCTTCCCGATTGCTTTACCTGGCAGGAGAAATTTGAAGCGGCCAAGCGGGCCGGCTTTGACTACATGGAGCTTTCCATCGACGAGTCCGATGAGCGGCTGGCCCGGCTGGCTTGGACCGACGAAGAGATCGAAGACCTCCGCACTGTCATGCGCTTTAACGGGATTTCTTTTCCCACCATGTGCCTGAGCGGGCATCGCCGGTATCCTTTCGGCAGCAAAAATCCCGCCACCCGGCAGAAGGCGGCGGAAATCATGGAAAAGGCCATTAACCTGGCGGTAAAGCTGGGAATCCGCTGCATTCAGCTTGCCACCTACGATGTGTATTACGAGGAGTCGGATGAAGAGACCCAGCAGTATTTCCTGGAAGGAATGAAGGACGCTGTGGCGATGGCTTCCCGGGCCGGTGTGATCCTGGCCATGGAAATCATGGACACCAAGTTTGTCGGCACCATCGTCCGGGCCATGCACTACCTGCGGGAAATTCCTTCTCCCTACTTTAAGATTTACCCGGATATGGGCAACCTCTCCAACTTCAGCAATGACGTCACCGGGGAGCTGGAAATCGGCCTTTCCCAAACCGTGGCCATTCATGTGAAGGAGACCAAGCCCGGCATTTTCAAAGAAGTTCCCTTTGGGGAAGGGAATGTGAAGTTTGTGGAAATCTTCAAAAAGCTCAAGGAACTCAACTATCAGGGAATGTTCCTCATTGAAATGTGGGCGGACAACTCCCAGCCCCAAACAGTGGAACAAGCATCGGAAAAAATTGCCGACGCCTACCGCTTCGTCACCGATAAAATGAAGCAGGCCGGCATGACTGTGTAGAAAGGATGGTAACAGATGGAAAAGAAAGTATTGGCCCAGCTGGAAAAGTGCTATTCCATTGCTCCCCTGGAATATCAGGGCAAGCCCCATATCCTGGTGGCGGCGGAAAAGGTAAACCGCTGCATCCTGTTCGACGCCATGGGCAATGAAAAGGCAACGGTATGGAGCGCCCCCGGCGGGGTCATGACCATGGTTCAGGTCCCCGGCACCGACGGTCAGTTTTTGGCCACTCATATGTTTTACTCTCCCAACGACTCCAAGGAGGCAAAGATTGTCATTGCCACCCCGGACGGAACGGGGAAGTGGGAGATCCGCACCCTGGTGGATCTGCCCTTTGTGCATCGGTTTGACATCTTAACTTCCGGCGGCAAGCACTATCTCATTGCCTGCACCCTGAAGTCCGGCCATGAATATAAGGAAGACTGGTCCAGCCCAGGGAAGGTGTATGCAGCCCAGCTGCCGGAGGATTTGTCCGGCTTCGACCAGGGTCACCCCTTGCAGCTCACCGTTCTGAAGGACAATATGCTGCGCAACCACGGCTATTACAAAATCAAAGAAGGGGATCAAGAGTCCTCGTTGGTCTGCTGTGAAAATGGGGTGTTCCGGTTCTATCCTCCCCAGGAGGAAGGTGGAGCTTGGCGGGAAGAACAGCTTTTGGATACCCCTGCCAGCGACGGTACCCTCATCGACCTGGACGGCGACGGGGAAAAGGAACTGCTGGTGTTTTCCCCCTTCCACGGATCGGAACTGCGGATCTACCGGCACACCCAAGCCGGTTATGAATTGGCCTATGAATACCCGGAAAAGCTGGAGTTTCTCCACGCCATCTGGAGCGGCAACCTCAACGGCGTCCCCACAGTGGTGGTGGGGCACCGCAAGGGCGCCAGACGGCTGCTGGCTTTTACCTGGGACGAACAAAAACAGCAGTTTGCTTTCCGCACCTTAGACGATGACTGCGGCCCCGCCAATGCCTACGGCTATCACTACGACGGCAAGGATATCCTGATTTCCACCAACCGGGAGATCAATGAAATTGCAATGTACACCTTTTAAGAGCAGAGGAACCCCCGCAAAATGTTTGCACATCAAATCAGAAACAAGCCCTTTGGGCAGAACCAAATTATTTTAGGAGGCAACAACCATGAGCAAAGTAACTGAAATCACCCGAGACAGCTGGATTATGAGCACCTTCCCGGAATGGGGCACCTGGCTGGTGGAAGACATTGAAAACGCCGTGGTGGAACCCGGCAATGTATCCATGTGGTGGCTGGGCTGCACCGGGATTTGGATGAAGACCCCCGGCGATGCCAACATCACCATTGACCTGTGGTGCGGCAACGGCAAGCGCACCCACGGCGATGGAAAAATGAAGCCGGGCCATCAGATGGCCAATATGTGCGGCGGCCGGGCCATGCAGCCCAACCTGCGGAACATCCCCTTTGTCTTCGACCCCTTTGCCTTTAAGAAGGTGGACGCCGTGCTGGCCACCCACTATCACCAGGACCATATGTCTGCGGAATGGGCGGCTCACGTCATCCAGTCCGGCATGACCACTGTGGACGAAAACGGCAAGGAGATTCCCGTTCCCTTCATCGGCCCCAAAAAGTCGGTGGAAACCTGGATCAAGTGGGGAGTGCCGGAAGATCGCTGCATCACCGTCAAGCCTGGGGACGTCATCAAGGTAAAGGACATTGAGATTGTCTGCCTGGACAGCTTTGACCGCACCTGCATCGTCACCACCGACCGCACCGACGAGAACCGGGAAGAACTCACCGGCGTCTGCCCCACCGATATGGATGACAAAGCGGTAAACTATCTGCTGAAAACCCCCGGCGGGAACATCTATCACAGCGGCGACTCCCATTTCTCCATCTACTTTGCCAAACACGGCAAGGATTACCCCATCGACGTGGCCTTTGCCTCCTTTGGGGAAAACCCCATCGGTATGCAGGATAAGATGACCTCCATCGACGTGCTGCGCATGGCGGAAAACCTGCAGTGCAAGGTAGTGATTCCCATTCACTGGGATGTGTGGACCAACTTCCAGCCGGACTGCAATGAGATCGACCTGCTGTACAACTTTAAGAAGGACCGCAACGAATACACCTTCAAGCCCTTCTTCTGGCAGGTAGGGGGCAAGTACACCTACCCCGCCGACAAAGATAAGAAGTTCTACCACCACAGACGGGGCTTTGAAGACTGCTTTGAAGCGCCTCAAAACATCCCCTTCCGCTCTTGCTTATAAGTAAGCCGGGCGTTTTAGGCCTCCTGTCGGTGCAAGCTCATACACCACGGAATCATATCCAAACTGCCTAAGCCCTGACGCCTAACCGAAAGCCGGAATCCGTAAGAGGAGCTGGTTCCGGCGCAGGAAAGGGGAGCAGAAAGCGGCCGGGATGCTGACATTTGGTTTTGCGTCCCGGCTGTTTTTCTGTTTTACAATCCTGTGATTTTTTGATAAAATCATAGGAAAGAAAGGGTGATTGCATTGGAGGACTTGAGAAATTACGAATCCATGAGTATTCAGGAAAAATGGAATGTGCTGGCCATGGTATCCAATTTATACTACAATTCGGAATTGACCCAGAATCAGATTGCAGAACGGCTTTACATCTCCCGTTCCAAAGTGTCCCGGATGCTGAAAGAAGCCAGGGAACTTGGCATTGTGGAAATCTTTATCCGGGAGCCCTGGGAGAGGAATCTGGAATGCGAACAAACACTGAAAGAAAAATTCAGCCTGCGGAATATCCGGGTGATCGCCGTCAAAGACAACAGCCTGGAAAGCGGGTTTGATAAAATCATTGAAGCCGCCGCCTACTATCTGGATTCTGTTGTGAAACAGGATATGGTGGTGGGCATCTCTTGGGGCAATACACTGTACCGCATTGTAAAAAATATCAGCGCCAACAACCGCAAAAATATTCCCATTACCGTCGTCCCCATTATGGGCGCCGCCAGTACCGCCAAGCCGGAAAAAGACGCCATGGATCTGGCCAAAGATCTGGCTTCCGCCTACGGAGGGAAGTACTACTACATCTACGCCCCTCTGTTTGTCAACAGCAAGGAGCTGCGGGACAGCTTGGTGCAGGAGGAAAACATTAAGAGCGTGCTGGAGCTGTCCAAAAAAGCAGATATTATGCTCACCAGTGTGGGCTCCATCACCTATAAATCCTGGAGCAACTACCTCAGCGTCAAAACCTTCCGGCTTTTGGAGGAAAAGGGCGCAGTGGGCCATATCGGCGGCCATTTTTACGACATCCAGGGTCGGGAGCTGGAAAACACCCTTTCCCAACGGATGATCGGCATTACGCTGGACGATTTCCGCACCTGCCCATGGGTTATTTGCGTCGCCTATGGAGAGGAAAAGGCGGAATCGGTTTTGGGCGCCATGCGGGGCGGCTTTTTGAACAATTTGATCATCGATGAAAAATGCGCCCGGAAAATTATGGAATTGGAAGGGGAAGCATAACCCTCCGTTGATGGGACAAAAGGCCGGTTTGCAGGCCAAAACCATCTTTTTCTGAAACATCTCAGGTCCAATCAGAGCGGCACCGGCGGGAGCGCAGAAATTTAGGAAGTCAATCACAATTTGCTTTGCGTCGTAAAGGAAGAGGTGCCCCTATGCCTTCCACGTCTCGTTCCCCCGAACAAAGGCGGCGCAGACGCCGCCTGACCCGTTTGTTGCTCCACCGCC
>DXWR01000228.1 GCA_019416775.1 Oscillospiraceae bacterium
GTCCAGGTGGTTGGTGGGTTCGTCCAGCATCAGCAGATTGGGCCGCTCCAACAGCAATTTGGCCAAAGCCAGACGAGTCTTCTCCCCGCCGGACATAGTGGCGATGATGGTGTTCCGGTCGTATCCGGCAAAACCCATGCCGGTGAGCACCGTGTCGATCTTCACCTGGACCTGGTACCCGTCCAGTGCTTCAAATTGGGCGGTAGCTTGCTGGTATTCCTGGGTCAAAGCCTGGCCTGCCAACTCCATCCGCCGCAGGGAGGCCGCCAGCTCTAAGGCCTTGGCAAAGGGCTTTTCCATCTCCTGCTGGATGGTGCTGTCCCGGTCCAAACCGGTGTTCTGCCGCAGATACCCCGCCACCGTGTCCTTTCCGTAGGACACCGTGCCTTCATCGGCAAAAGAAGGGTCGGCAATGAGATTCAATAATGTGGACTTGCCCGCCCCGTTAGGGCCGATAAGGCCGATTCGTTCACCTTCCTGAATGGACAAGCTGACCCCTTCCAAGATTCGGCGTTCCCCGAAATTTTTGGCCACCTGTTCCAGTTGTACTACCATGTTCATGCTCCTTGTGTGTTACTCATTCTAAAGTATTGTAGCGAATTTCCGGAACGTTTGCAAGACTTCCTCTCTTTTTCCCATAAAACTGCTGTTTTTGCGTTGACAAGCCCATTGGTTTTTGGTATAGTGAAGACAAATTCCATACTGTGTTCGGTCTGCCGCCGGGTAGGCCGAGGTTCACCGGTTTGCGCATCGATAGGCCATGAAGATGCGCAGGACGGTGTTTTTTGCTGTTAGGAGGAAAAAGCATGAAAATCAGCCGTAGTTTTGCCCAATACGCCCGGTACGCTTCCTTTAATGTACTGGGAATGGTGGGGTTGTCCTGCTATATTCTGGCGGACACCTTTTTCGTGGCCCAAGGGCTGGGATCCAACGGCTTGACCGCCCTGAACCTGGCTATCCCGGTGTACAACCTCATCCACGGCACCGGCCTGATGCTGGGCATGGGAGGAGCCACTCAATACTCCATCGCCATGGGGCGGAAGGAGACGGACCGGCTCCATCAGATCTTCACCCACACCCTGCTGCTGGGGGCGGTACTGGCGGTGGTCTTTGTGCTTATCGGACTGCTGCTCTCCCAGCCCATCGCCCAGCTTTTGGGAGCGGATCACACCGTTCTGCCCATGACCGAAACCTACCTGCGGACATTGCTGCTGTTTGCCCCCGCATTTCTGCTCAACGACATCATCCTCTGCTTTGTTCGCAACGACAGCAACCCCCAGCTTGCCATGGCTGCTATGATCACCGGCAGCCTGTCCAACGTGGTGTTGGATTATCTGTTTATCTTCCCACTGAGCATGGGGATATTCGGAGCGGTGTTCGCCACCGGACTGGCCCCCATCATCAGTCTGTGTGTTCTCTCCCTTCACTTTTTCCGGCGAAAAAACGGCTTCCGCCCGGTTCGTCCAAAATGTTCTGGAGCGATTGCGGGAAAGGTCTTCTCTCTGGGCTTTCCCTCTCTGGTCACCGAATTTTCCAGCGGCATTGTGATTATCCTGTTCAACGCCCTGCTGCTGAGCCTGGCTGGGAATACGGCGGTAGCGGCTTACGGAGTGGTGGCCAACTTGTCGCTGGTAATCCTGGCGGTATTCACCGGGGTGGCCCAAGGCACTCAGCCGCTGCTCAGCAGCGCCTTTGGCTTGAAGCATTTTACTCAGTTAAAGATATTGATGCGCTATGCCGTCATCACGGTGCTGGTGCTCAGCGCCGTTTTCTATCTCTTTATCTTTTGGCAGCCGGATCTCATCGTTTCTTGGTTTAACAGCGAGCAAAATCCTCAGCGCCAGGAAATCGCCCGGCAGGGACTGCTGCTCTACTTCATCGGCATCTTCTTTGCAGGAATCAATATCCTGCTTTCCATCTTCTTTACCTCCACCGAGCAATCCCTGCCGGGACAGGCGGTCTCCCTGCTGCGAGGACTGTTTTTGATTATTCCGGCAGCGCTGCTGCTCTCCACCTGGCTGGGAGTGCCGGGGATCTGGCTGTCCTTCCCGGCAGCAGAGCTGCTGACTTTGGTGATCGGCGGATGGATTTATTTAAAACAGGGCAAGCGGCGTAAAAAATAAGCACATCAACAAATCCATCCCCTGTTTCCGGCAACGGAATGGCAATCGCATCCCTGCGCGGTTTAAAGCATGAACTGTGCAGGGTGTTTTTTATGGCTTTTTAGGAAAGATAGAGCAGGTAAGATGTTCGGCGTTGTTCTTTCTCTTGACGTTTTCTTGCCAAAATCCTATACTTGTATCCAAGAGTGAAATGCACACAACCTTCCAATGCACTGCAAATGTAATCCGGAACTTTCAGCAGAAAAACCTCAAGCGCAAGTGAAGTATCACAAAAAAGCAAAACACAAAGGATGTTCGGAAAACCTCTCAACTTTGAAAACTGGCCTGATAAAGGGAGAAAGGTGGAAAGGAAACAATGCGGCTGTTTGTTGCAATCCGGCTGTCCAGTCAAATGCAGAACGCTTTGCTGGACTGCATGAACGATCTGAAAAAGCAGGGGGTGGAGGGAAGATACGTTCCGGTGGAAAACCTTCATATCACCCTGGCTTTTATCGGAGAATACGATAATCCAAAAAAAGTAAAACAGATCATCAAGCAGGTGCCTCTTGACCCCTTTCCCATCCTCCTTTCCAAGACGGGACATTTTGGAAATCTTCTTTGGGCCGGGGTGCAGGAAAGCCAAAAGCTAAACGCCTACGCGGGGAAGCTGCGGCAGGCGCTGAGACAAAATGGGGTTCCTTTTGATCCGAAGAAGTTTATCCCTCACATTACCCTAATCCGGAACTCCGCCGCCGAAAAGCCCTATCAGGTGCATCTGACAAAGACCGAGATGACGGTTTCCAAGGCGTCGCTGATGAAGTCCGAATTCCGAAATGGAGGCGTGGTGTACACAGAACTGTAAGCAAGAAGGGAGGCCGTGAAGGATGGCGCTGTATGCATTAGGAGATCTGCACCTGAGCTTTCAGGCAAAGAAACCCATGAATGAGTTTGGAACGGTATGGAAGCATCATGAGGAGAAAATTGAAAAGTACGTCCATCAGATTGTCCAGCCGGAAGATACTCTAGTGCTGACCGGCGATCATTCCTGGGGCAGAAAGCTGTCGGAATGCCGGGAAGATCTGGATTTTATCCAACGGCTGCCGGGACAGAAAATTCTCCTTCGGGGCAATCACGATATGTTTTGGGAGGCCAACAGAACCCTCCGGCTGAACCAAGAGTTTGCCGGAAAGCTGTTTTTTCTGCAGAATAATTTTGCAGTTTATCGGGACTACGCCCTGGTGGGGACCAAAGGATATACCTTCGAAGGCCCCTTCTATCTGGACCGGCGGGGCAGGATTGTCGGCTGGGACGAAGCCCGACAGGCCCAGGCCAAAAAACTGGTGGACCGGGAAATGGCACGGCTGAGGGAATCCTTCCGTCTGGCCAAAGAAGCCGGATACCGGAAGTTTGTGATGTTCCTGCATTATCCGCCCACAAATATCCTGGAGCATTCCTCCCCTTTTACGGAGATTGCGGAGGAATACGGTGTTTCTGCCGTAGTGTATTCCCACTGCCATGGAGAGAACCGATTCGGGGATAGTATCCAAGGGATGTTTCACGGCATAAATTATATGCTGGTATCGGGGGATTATCTGAATTTCCACCCCGCACTGGTGCTGAATTGATGGAGGTTGAATGAGGCAAGATGGGATGCGTCTATTTTGTCCGGCACGGACAGACAATTTGGAATGTGGAAAATAAAATCTGTGGGGCAACCGACATTGCATTGACCGAACTGGGCCACCAACAAGCCGTTGCCACCGGAAAAAAGATCCTGGCAGAAAAAATCCAAGCAGATGAAATTTTGTATTCCCCTCTCATCCGTGCCGCAGAAACGGCCCGGCATATCGCAGAGATCACCGGGATTCCAGCCCGGATGGAGCCCCGGCTGAAGGAGCAGAATTTCGGCAGATGGGAGTCCACGCCTCGGGACGGGCAAGAATTCAAAAAGGCAAAAGAGCAGTTCTGCTGCCGGTACGACGGCGGGGAATCCATGCTTCAGCTGGCCCAGAGAATCTACAATCTCTTAGATGAGATCAAAATTCAATCCCGGGATAAAACCTATATTCTGGTAGCTCACAACGGAATTGCCAGAGTGGTGCAGTCCTATTTTTATGATATAAC
>DXWR01000229.1 GCA_019416775.1 Oscillospiraceae bacterium
GCAGTCTACGACTCCTCCTACCGTGCGTTGTAGTATGCTTCCTCCTCAAATCTAATTTTACAAGAAAGGCGACCATTTGTCTGCTCTCTTTCATCCCTATTTGTGCCGAGAGCGAAGCGGTCGGCATGGTGATTATTATGAGAATAATTACAGGTATAGTTCAGTTGTCTTTTTCCAACATTTGGGAGCCTATCTCGGGTTACAACGAGGTTCCAAAGTATCGAACAACTATCGTTATTCAAAAGACTGATACCAAAACCTTGTCTACACTCCGGAATGCCATTGATGAGGCTATCCGGGAGGGCGAAGAAAAATTTGGCGAATCCTTCCAAGCGGAGGAAGGCATAAGACTCCCCTTGAAGGATGGCGATGCCATTCCCGAGCCAAACAATTATTCAAGGGCCTACTGGCTAAAAGCCAGTAGTTCTGAGGCACCTGAAATTGTGGATCAGGCGTTGAATCCAATACAGGATCATAAAATGGTGAAGTCCGGCGACTTCGTCCGGGTCTCCCTGGATGTTTTCCCCTACTCTATCAACGGCAACTACGGGGTTGCTTGCCGACTGGGAAATATTCAACTGGTTCGTAAAGGCAAACGCTTTAGAAACCCGACAACTGCGGCACAGGACTTTAGCCCGATCGAAAATTAATTATTACAATGAAACAAAGAAACAAAATTGCAAAGGGGAGGCTTCTCCCCCTAACGGTTTTGCGTAATTTGGAGGAACCTTAATGAAAACAATGTCAATTGACATCGAGACCTTTTCCCCGGAACCGCTATCGGAATGCGGGGTATACCGCTACTGTGAGAGTCCGGATTTTCAGATGCTGCTATTTGCCTATTCCGTAGACGAAGGTCCGGTACAGCAAGTAGATTTGGCAAAAGGAGAATCCCTGCCGGAAGAAATTCAGGCAGCCCTTTTGGACCCAAACGTCATCAAATGGGCCTTTAACGCCCAATTTGAGCGGGTCTGTTTATCCCGGTGGCTGGGATATCCCACGGGACATTACTTAAACCCGGATTCCTGGCGCTGCAGCATGGTTTGGGCGGCTTCTTTGAGCCTCCCCCTGTCTTTGGAAAACGCCGGGGAAGCTTTAGGTCTTGAGAAACAGAAACTAAAAGAAGGAAAGGAACTGGTTCGCTGGTTTTGTACCCCGGCTGAAGCGGTTGACGGGACTTGTATCCGCCGCCTTCCGGCTGATGACCCGGAAAAATGGGCGCAGTTTTGCCGTTATAACCGGCGGGACGTGGAAGCAGAACTGGAAATTCGAAAGCGGCTCACCCCGTTCCCTCTGCCGGAGGAGGAATGGCAGCACTACCATTTGGATCAGCGAATCAATGACCGAGGGGTGCTGCTGGATCGAGTCCTGGTAAAGCAGGCTGTGCTTGCCAGTGAGCAGCTGCGGCAGGCCCAGCTGGAAACCGCCCGCCGGATCACGGGATTGGAAAACCCAAATTCCCCAACGCAACTCAAGGCCTGGCTGGCTGGGTGCGGAGTGGAAGCGCCTTCTTTAAGAAAGAAAGATGTATTGCGTTTGATGGAAGACGCAACCGGTGCAGAAAAACAGGTTTTAGCTTTGCGGCTGGAACTGTCAAAAAGCAGCCTAAAAAAGTATGCCGCCATGGAGAAAATGATGTGCTCCGATGGACGTGCCCGGGGACTGCTCCAATTTTGGGGAGCGTCCCGTACCGGGCGCTGGTCCGGGCGGCTGATCCAGGCGCAAAATCTGCCCCGGAATCACATTTCGGATTTGGACAATGCCCGTACCCTGCTCCGGTCCGGCCAGTTTGACCGGATGGAAGTGCAGTACCATTCTCTGTCCGATGTATTGTCGCAGCTGATCCGCACTGCCTTAATCCCAAAACCGGGCTGCCGGTTCTTTGTCGCAGACTATTCCGCCATTGAAGCCAGGGTTTTGGCCTGGCTGGCCGGAGAAGGTTGGCGACAGCAGGTGTTTGCCCAAGGAGGGGATATTTACTGTGCCTCGGCGTCTCGAATGTTCCACGTGCCAGTGGAAAAGCACGGGGTGAATCAGCATCTTCGGCAAAAGGGAAAAATTGCCGAGCTGGCTTTGGGGTACGGTGGATCCGCAAATGTCTTGAAATCCATGGGAGCGCTGGAAATGGGGCTTCAGGAACAAGAATTGCAGCCGTTGGTGAACGCCTGGCGCAGCGCCAATCCCCACATTGTCGCCTTTTGGCACAGAGTAGAACGAGCCGCCAAGACCTGCATTGCCCGGGGAATGATGACCGATGCAGGGGAAGTACGATTTTTCCGCCAAAGGGAAGCGCTGTTTTTGGAGCTGCCCTCTGGCCGGCGGTTAACCTACCTGCAACCGCAGTTGGAACAAAACCGGTTTGGCCGTCTGGCCATCACCTATCTTGGACTCAATTCGACCAAAAAATGGGGACGGCTGGAAAGCTACGGCGCCAAGCTGGTGGAAAACGTCGCCCAGGCTATCGCCCGGGATCTGCTGGTGGGAGCCATGGAACGGCTCAACGCCTTGGGCTTTTCCATTGTCATGCATGTGCACGATGAGGTGGTTATCGAAGCCCCGGCGGAAACCTCCCTGGAGCAAATCTACGCTATTATGTCTCAAACACCTCCTTGGGCGAAGGGGTTGGTGCTGAATGCGGACGGCTATGTCTGCGACTACTACTGCAAAGATTAAGGCAGGATCAAATAAAAATTAGAAGTGTCTATATTAAGGAAGGAGAAAGCTTATGAAGATCGCGGTAGGTAACAGCCGGACCGCAACCAAATGGCAAAACCAGGAGATCACCTGGGAACAATTTTGTGAACGGGTGAAACACACCCAGCGCACTACCGAAACAATGGAGGAATACGCCAAGCTGGATAAAGCCACTCGGGATCAGATCAAAGATGTAGGCGGATTTGTGGGAGGGGCGCTGAAAGACGGCTGTCGTAAGGGCGGGATGGTGCTCTGCCGTTCCATGCTGACCCTGGATATGGATTACGCCACCACTGGTATTTGGGACACCCTGTCCCGGGAGTTTCCCTATCAGTGCTGCGTTTATTCCACCCACAAGCATACCCCACAAAAGCCTCGATTGAGGCTGGTGATTCCCCTGTCTCGGGATGTCAGCGAGGAAGAGTATCCAGCGGTGGCCCGGATGGTGGCCTACAAAATCAACATGGATCTTTTTGACGACACCACCTATCAGCCCCCTCGGCTGATGTATTGGCCTTCCACCTCGCAGGATGGAGAATTTTTCTTCCAAAGCAAGGAAGGGCCATTACTGGATCCGGATCGGTATCTGTCCATGTATGAGGATTGGAAAGATATTTCCAGCTGGCCGGTATCTTCCCGCCAGACCAAAATAATCAATCGCAAGGTGAAGAGTCAAGAAGATCCCCAGAAAAAGCCGGGATTGATCGGAGCGTTTTGCCGGGCGTATTCCATCCAGGACGCTATTGAAACTTTTCTGCCGGAAGTCTATGAACCGTCCGGGACGACGGGGCGGTATCATTATCTCCCCGCCGACAGCAGCGCCGGCATGGTGGTGTATGGTGGGAAATTTGCATTCAGCCATCATGCCACCGATCCGGCTTGCGGAAAGCTGCTGAATTCTTTTGATCTGGTGCGGCTCCACCGGTTTGGCAAGCTGGACCGGGACTGCCCGAGAGGCACCTCGATTTCCCAGCTGCCCTCTTTTCAGGCCATGAAGGAATTGGCCAAGGAGGATGAAAGAGTCAAAACCCTGCTTGCCCAGGAGCGGGCAGCTCAGGTCAGAGAGGATTTTTCGGTAGGGGATTGGCAGATGGGTTTGGAACTGAATGATTCGGGAGCAGTGAAAAATACCCTGAAAAATTTAATCCGGATTCTGGAAAACGACCCGACGCTGAAATCCCTGGTATTCAACCAGCTGTCGGACAGCATTGAAATCAATGGGGAAGTTCCCTGGAAGCATCCGTCCAAGTTTTGGCGGGATGCGGACGATGCCCAACTGGTCAGCTACATCGATGCCAAGTACGGCCATTTTTCCGGCGCTTATTACAACACCGCTGTCACCAAGGTGACGGACGACCGTTCCTACCATCCCATCCGGAATTTTCTAAAGAACCTGCCTCCTTGGGACGGCGTTCCTCGGGTGGAGACCCTGTTGGTGGACTACCTGGGGGCGGAAAACACCCAGTATGTTCGTGCAGTAACCAAGAAAACCCTCTGTGCGGCGGTGAACCGGGTGCTGCATCCCGGTTGTAAATTTGATTGCATGCTGGTACTAAATGGCCCCCAGGGGATCGGGAAAAGTACCCTCATTGCCAAATTAGCCGGGGAATGGTTCTCCGACAGTTTGAATTTGGGGGATACCAAAGACAAAACCGCCGCCGAAAAGCTGCAAGGCTATTGGATTTTGGAAATCGGGGAACTGGCGGGACTGCGGAAAGCGGAGGTGGAGACGCTGCGTTCCTTCCTGTCCCGGCAAAATGATATTTACCGGGCGGCCTTCGGGCGAAGGGCGACCCCCCATCCTCGGCAGTGCATCTTTTTCGGCACCACCAACGCCCAATCCGGCTATCTGCAGGACGTCAACGGCAACCGGCGCTTTTGGCCGGTGAAGACCCCGGGAGGGAGCAAAAGGCATTCTTGGGACATCACCCAAGAGGAAATCCAACAGATCTGGGCGGAAACCTTGATCTATGTCAAGCAAGGCGAAAGCCTCTATCTGGTGGGAGAATTGGGAAAAGAAGCCCAATCCCGCCAGCTGGAAGCCATGGAAGCGGACGAGCGGGCCGGTTTGGTGCAGGAGTACC
>DXWR01000023.1 GCA_019416775.1 Oscillospiraceae bacterium
GCATACGACATTTTACATTGTGTTGCAATCAAATTTGTCGAACAGGTACAAATTATGGTTTATCGGGGACAGATTTTAGTTTGTATGAACAAGCGTGTTTGTGGCAAATCTTCCTGTTTTAATCGCAATTTGTTTGCTGAAAACTTCCAACCTCCTTTAAAATCTAAAAAGATTGCGAACTTTTTCCCAATATGATATAATACCCACAAGAAATGCAGGGCGGCGCCTCCGGCAAAGTTCTGCAGATGGAAAGGGAGATTGTCACCGTGCAATACAATTACGACGTTGCCATCGTCGGCTCCGGCGTGGCCGGGCTGTTTGGAGCCTGCCACATGGATCCTTCCTTGAAGGTCTTGGTCATCGCAAAGCGGGAGCCGGATCTCACCAACACCTCCCTGGCTCAGGGAGGCATTGCGGCGGTGCTGGACACCGTTCACGACAATCAAGAGGACCACATTCGGGACACCATGATTGCAGGCGGCTATGAAAATAATCCGGACGCAGTGCGGCTGCTGGTCAGCCGCGGCCCATCGGAAGTGCGGGAGCTGATGGAGCTGGGAGCGGTGTTTGACCGCAACCCAGACGGCAGCTTAAACTACACCCTGGAAGGGGGACACTGCCGTCCCCGAATCGTCCATCACAAAGACTCCACCGGCAGCGAAGTACAGCGGGCGCTTTTGGCCTATGTGCGCACCCTGCCTAACGTCACCATCTGGGAAGATTCTTTGGTGGCGCTGCTGAAAAAAGACAGCTGCTTCCACCTGGATGTGATCCAGGAACACACCGACCTGATCCGCCACGTCAACGCCCGGGTCTGCCTGCTGGCTACCGGAGGCATCGGACGGGTGTATCAGTATACCACCAACTCCAAAATCGCCACCGGTGACGGCATTGCCTTCGCCTACCGGCTGGGAGCCCGGATCAAGAATCTTCATTATATTCAATTCCATCCCACCGGCTTTGCCAGCAAAAAAGATCGGGAAACCTTCCTGATCTCCGAATCGGTTCGGGGCGAGGGCGGCTATCTGTTAAACGCCGAAAAGAAGCGGTTTATGCAAAACTATGATCCCCGCCTGGAACTGGCTCCCCGGGACGTAGTGAGCCACTTTGAGATGGTGGAGGTAAAACGGCAGCAGAGCGACGATCTGTGGCTGGACATCTCCTATAAACCCGCCGACTTTATCCGTCAGCGGTTCCCCATGATCTACCAGAAGTGCCTGCAATACGGGTACGATATGACCAAGGAACCCATCCCCATTTATCCCTGCCAGCATTACCTTATGGGCGGCATTGATGTGGACTTGTGGGCCCGCACCACGGTAGACGGGCTGTACGCTGCCGGAGAATGTTCCCACACCGGCGTCCACGGCAACAACCGTCTGGCTTCCAACAGTCTGCTGGAAGCATTGGTCTTCTCCCATCGAGCAGCCGAGGACATCAACCGGCTGGCCAAAGAAGGCAAACTTCCGGATTTCTGCGACGGGGACTTTCCTGAAGACAATTACACCCAGCGGCTTCCCGGCGGCATCCGCACCGAAGTCCGGGCCATTATGCAGAAGAGCTTCTTTGTAGCCCCCAATGTGGAAGAATGCCGCAAAGGACTGGTACGGTTGGATGAACTGCGCCGGTTTATGGAAGGCGGCCAATGGCACATGGACTTCCACTGCGTGGAATCCCGCAGCTTGGTGACGGTAGCGGACCTGATCCTCCGAGGCGTGGTACAGCAAGAGGAAGCTAAGGAGAAGAAACAGGAGGAAGCAGTCAAATGAATCTGCCTATCTTTTATGTGGATGACCTGATCAAGCGGGCCATCAGCGAAGACATCAACTACATCGACGTCACCAGCGATTATTTGCTGGAAGATGATGATTTCAGCCAAGCCTACTGGGTGGCCAAGGACAGCGGCGTTATTGCCGGGTTGGACATCGGCCTGCGGGTATTTACCCTGCTGGACCCCTCCATCCGTCTGGAAACCAAAGTAAAGGACGGGGACCGGGTGGAAAAGGGAGACATCCTGGCCACGATAGAAGGCCCCACCAAAAGCCTGTTAAAGGGAGAGCGCACCGCTTTGAATCTGGTGCAGCATATGAGCGGCATCGCTACCGCCACCCGCCGCTGTGTGGATCTGGTGGCCGGCACCAAAGCCACCATTGCCTGCACCCGGAAAACCCTCCCCGGCCTGCGGCCTATTCAGAAATATGCCGTTGTCTGCGGCGGTGGGCGGAATCACCGCTACAACCTCAGCGACGCCGCCATGCTGAAGGACAACCACATTGATGCCTACGGCAGCCTTACCAAAGCTGTGGAAACCCTGCGCAGCCGCACCGGCCATATGGTAAAAATTGAATGCGAAACCCGCACCCTGGAAGAGCTCCAGGAAGCTCTGAACTGCGGTGTGGATGTAATC
>DXWR01000230.1 GCA_019416775.1 Oscillospiraceae bacterium
CTTTGAAATTTTTGGTATACTGAATAAAGGAAGATCAATCTTGAAAGTGAGGTCATACCATGAAGCTGCGATTTTTAGGGGCAGACCGGGAAGTCACCGGGAGCTGCCATTGCCTGGAAGCTTGCGGCAAGCGTATTTTAATCGACTGCGGCCTGCAGCAAGGCCAGGACGAAAAAGATAACAACCGCCTGCCCATCTCCCCCGACCAAGTAGACTTAGTTTTGATCACCCATGCACACATCGACCACTCCGGACGGCTTCCTTTGCTAGTGAAGGAAGGGTACAATAAACAGATTGTTGCCACTGGCAAAACCTGTCAGCTTCTGGGAATTATGCTTCGGGACAGCGCTCACATCCAACAAGCGGAAGCACAGTGGCGCCAACGCAAAGGCAAACGTGCCGGCCGGGATGTGGTCCCTCCCCTATACACGATGGAAGACGCCGAAGCTGCTATTGCTCTGCTCAGTCCGGTGGAATACCATCAAACGATTCCCCTTTTTGAAGGAATCACTGCCCGATTTGTGGATGCCGGACATTTGTTGGGCAGTGCCAGCATTGAACTGACCGTCACCGAAGGAGACACCACCCAGGTGATCGTCTTTTCCGGGGACATCGGCAACCTGGATCAGCCCATTATCCGGGATCCGGAATATCTAACCAAAGCGGACTATGTGGTGATGGAATCCACCTACGGAGACCGCAATCACGATGTAGTGGAGCCTTTAAAGCCCCAATTGGCCCGCATTATCGACACTACCCTGGCCCGAGGCGGCAATGTGATCATTCCTTCCTTTGCCGTGGGGCGCACCCAGGAGCTGCTGTACTTTATCAGAGAAATCAAGGAGCAGTACCTGACTCCCAAAGCAGGCAACTTTGATGTTTATGTGGACAGTCCCTTGGCGGCAGCAGCTACCAGTATTTACGACGGAGACCTCACCGGCTATGCCGATGAAGACACCTTGGAGGTGCTGCGAGCAGGGTTCCGCCCCCTTTACTTCCCCGGGCTGCACATCTGCCAAAGTGCGGAAGAGTCCATGGCGTTAAATGCCGACTCCAAACCGAAAGTCATCATCTCTTCCAGCGGTATGTGCGAAGCGGGCCGGATCCGTCACCACCTAAAGCACAATCTCTGGCGGGGAGAATGCTCGGTGGTGTTTGTGGGCTATCAGGCCGCCGGCACCTTAGGACGAATCATTCTGGAAGGAGCCAAAGAGGTCAAGCTGTTTGGCGAGCCCATTTCGGTGAAGGCCCAAATTCACAATCTGGTAGGCATGAGCGGACACGCAGATCATGCCGGGCTGCTCAAATGGATTCATTCCTTCCAAGATAGTATGCCCCGGCGGGTGTTTGTAGTCCATGGCGAGAACGAAACCTGCCAAACCTTCCAGCACTATCTGCAATCGGAAGGTTTTCCAGCCATCGCCCCCTATTTCCAGTCCAGCTATGACTTGTTGGAAAACACCTGTCTGGAACCCGGCGTTCCGCCGGAAAAGATACCCTCCGGGCAGACTCGGATCAAAGGAACCCCTGCCTATCAGGAACTGGTGCTCACCGCGCAAGACCTTACCAAATTTGTGGAAAGTTGTCAAGGACGCCCCAACAAGACCCTTGCCAAAATTTCTGCCCAGATCAAACAGCTTATGGAAGATTGGAAATAATAGAGAGAACCGCCTGTGGGAGATGCACAAGTCCTACAGGCGGCCTTCTTTTGACTTTACATTCTGTGTGTTTATACAGCGGAAACCGTTTCTCCCGAAGATGCTGCTTCAGAGGTTTCTACCTGATCCTGATACAAATAAGCGGTGGCATTCCCCTCCCTATCGATGGAGAGGTATTCACTGTCAAACAGCATAAGATCAGTGACTTCCAGGGTGCTGCCATCCTCAAAGGTCAACCGCAAGGCAAAGGGCTGGTCCTGATATTCTTCCAGCTTGTCAAAGCGGATCCAATTGCCAGACAGCCAGGTTCCTTCTTCCAGGGTGATGGCGGTGTATTCCTCTTGCTCCATGGTGCGATACTCCAAACCGGTAACGGTGTTTCCGGTGTTGTTTTGCAGCTGCACCATTCCTTCTACCGGCTGGGGCAGCTCCACCGTTTCCGGTGCGGATTGCTGGGAGCAACCGCAAAGCAGAGCCAGCATCCCACAGACCAACAGGCAAAGCAGTACAATGCTCAGATTCTTTTTGGTATCCCTCATCCGAACAACTCCTCGATCAGCTCCATGGCATGATCTACATCAAATTCTCCGGGGGAGGTAGCAAACAGTCCCGGAGCAGCGAACCGCTGGCGAAGAGTCTGCTTTTCTTCCTCACTTAGATGAATGTCCAGCTTGGGTGTGACGTTTTCAATGAGGCTCTTCAACCGGCTGGGAGCAAAGTCCAGATCGTAGCAGAAATTATTGGCCCGCTTGGTGAGATAGTCGCAGCTTCTCTGAATAAAGCTGGGCAAAAACACAGCGCAGGCCACCCCGTGGGGTACGCCGTGGTTTTCACTGAGGAAATAACCCATGGCATGGCAATAACAGGTGCCGGTTTTGGCGATGCACAATCCTCCGTAGATGGAGGCAGCGTAAAGCTTCTGCCGCTGGGAGTCGGTAAACTGACCGTCGGCGGGAAGGTCGGTAAAGACCCCCACCACTTCCCGGGCACCGGCAATGGCAAACTTCCGGGTAATGCTGTTGCTTTTGGCGGAAAAATAGCTTTCTACACAGTGGCACAGGGCATCCAGCGCAGTGGACATACTGCCTTCATATCCCATGGTGCAGGTATAGCTGTAATCGCAGAGGGAAAATTCCGGCCACAGCCCCTTTACCGACTTTTTATAGCCGGAAAAGTCCTGGGTCAAGATGGCATAAGGGGTTACTTCGCTGCCGGTGCCGGCACTGGTGCCGATGCAGACAAAGGGCAGATGGGATTTGCTGTAGCTATTTTGGTACAGCTCTTCCAAAGTGATGTCGTTGCAGGCAAACACTGCCGATGCCTTAACGGCATCCATGGGAGAACCGCCGCCGACGCCAACCAAAAAGTCAGCGCCCATGGCCTTGGCCCGTTCCCCGGCCCTTTTGCAGGTGGATTCCATGGGGTTGGGTTCCACTTCATCGAAGATTTCGTAGGTGATCCCCACTCCATCCAGGGTTTGAGTCAGATCGTCCAGTGCGCCGCAGGCTTTGGCCCCGTGCTTCCCGGTCACAATCAGGCAGCGCTTGCCCAAGGCAGCAAACCGCTCACCGTTTTGTTTCACCACACCTTTGCCGTAAATAATTTCAACCGGCATATAGTAATTCAAATCCAACATGGTTTTTCCCTCCTGTTGCTGATACGTCCGTTCCTTCCCGAATCAGTTGCGGGGTTGGGTCACTTCTTCGTGAGCGCCGCAGCACTTTTTGTACTTCTTGCCGCTGCCACAGGGGCAGGGATCGTTGCGCCCTACCTTCTGTACCCGGACGGGAGCTTTGCGGACCACCTTTTTGCCGCCTTCTCCGCCGTGGGTTGCCATGGTAGGTTTGGCCACCTGTTCCCGCTTTACTTCCTGTTCGGTGCGGATGCGGATGGTCATCAGGATCCGCACGGTATCTTCCCGAATCTGCTCCACCATGGCGTCGAACATATCGAAGCCTTCGATTTTGTATTCGGTAACCGGATCCTTTTGGCCGTAGCCCCGCAGATAGATGCCCTGCTTGAGTTCGCTCATGTTGTCGATGTGGTCCATCCAATAGCGGTCCACGGTCTTGAGCAGGACTACTCGTTCCAGTTCCCGCATCCGTTCCGGGGTGATGAGCTTCTCTTTCATCTCGTACATCTTGATGGCCCGCTTTTCCAAAAAGTCCACCAGATCTTTGGGCTCCAATTCACCCAGCTCATCGTTGGTGTAGCGGAAATCCTCTTCGGTGGTGAGGAAGTTCAAGAAGTAATTGCGCAGCCCATCCATATTCCAGTCGTCGTGAATGGCGTGGGTGGGGCAGTAATTCTCCACCGTCTTTTCCAAACTCTGATGGAGCATTTCCATAATGGTATCCCGTAGGTCTTCCCCATCCAGCACTTTGTCCCGCTGAGAATAGATGATTTCCCGCTGACGGTTCATCACATCGTCAAACTGCAGCACATTTTTCCGGATGTTGAAGTTCTGAGCTTCTACCTTCTTCTGGGCGCTTTCGATGGTGTTGGTGAGCATTTTGTTTTCGATGGGCATATCGTCGTCAATCTTAAACATGTCCATCATCCGCTGTACCCGCTCGCCGCCAAACAGCCGCAGAATGTCGTCCTCCAAGGACAGGAAGAACCGGCTGGCGCCGGGGTCGCCCTGACGTCCGGCACGTCCGCGGAGCTGGTTATCAATCCGGCGGGATTCATGGCGCTCCGTGCCTACAATAAAGAGACCGCCAGCCTGACGGACCAATTCCGCTTCCCCTTCGATTTCCTTCTTAAAGGAATCTTTGGCTTTCTGGTATTCTTCCCGAATGGCTAAGATGTCCTCGTTGTCGGTTTCACCAAAACCGTCTGCTTCCGCAATAAGCTCGTCTTCGTAGCCCTTTTTGCGCAGAGCGTCCTTTGCCAGATACTCGGCGTTGCCCCCCAGCATAATATCGGTACCACGACCAGCCATGTTAGTGGCGATGGTCACAGCACCCAGCTTGCCGGCCTGGGCAATGATTTTCGCTTCCTTTTCGTGGTACTTGGCGTTCAACACCTGGTGCTTAATGCCTTTCTGCTTCAGCATCCGGCTGAGCAGTTCACTCTTTTCGATGTTGATGGTACCCACCAGCACCGGCTGTCCCTTTTCATGGCATTCCTGGATCTGCTCGATGACGGCGTTAAACTTGGCCTTTTCGGTTTTGTACACCACATCGGTATAATCTTCCCGGATCACCGGCTTGTTGGTGGGAATCTCCACCACGTCCAGGTTATAGATCTCCTGGAATTCCCCTTCTTCAGTCATGGCCGTACCGGTCATGCCGGAAAGCTTCTGGTACAAGCGGAAGAAGTTCTGGAAAGTGATGGTGGCCAAAGTCTTGCTTTCCCGGGCCACGGTCACCCCTTCTTTGGCTTCAATGGCTTGGTGCAAACCTTCATTATACCGACGGCCAATCATCAGCCGTCCGGTAAACTCGTCCACGATAATGACTTCGCCGTCTTTGACCACATAGTCCACATCCCGCTTCATCACGCCCCGGGCTTTGATGGCCTGGTTGATGTGGTGGGCCAGGGTGATGTTTTCTGCATCCGCCAGGTTGTCGATGTGGAAAAAGGCTTCTGCCTTTTTGGTGCCGCTGTCAGTGAGG
>DXWR01000231.1 GCA_019416775.1 Oscillospiraceae bacterium
GGCAGACGCGCTAGATTCAGGTTCTAGTGATAGCAATATCATGTGGGTTCAAGTCCCGTCATCCGCACCAAACCACAAGGACAATGGTTCTTGTGGTTTTTGTTTTTTGTCTGGTATTGTGAACTTCAGAAGCGGATGCCAATGTTCTCCATCTACAAAAAAAAGACTGAACCGAGGAATAAATCTTTCTCTCGTCCAGTCTTTTGTTTTATTTTGATGGGCAAAGCGATTTTTCCATCACATCCCAGGAAAGCACTGCGCCGGATTCCAGCGTCAACTGCTTTTGGCGAACAGTGTAATAACCAATAACCCCGATGCCGATAAAACTCCTCTGCCGGCCTAGAAGCGTCCAGAACGGCTTTGGTTCGTTCCAGGGCAATACGATACTCTAGGTTCTCCAACAGCCTTCCTCCCAGTCCCTGCCCCCGCAGATTTGAAGCTACAAACAGCCGGGCAATATGTCCGTTGTAGTAGCTGCCAGTAGCCAACAGTTCTTTCCCTTGAAACAGGCCATACACTGCCCCTTCTAAAATATCCTTAGCAATGGCTCCTCGATTGTGAATCTGACAGAAAAATTCCACAGCTTCCGGAAAATAATAGTCGGGATATACGGTGATAATGGTCTGCTGCACCAAACGGTAAACTGCATCAACCTGCTCAATGGAAATCCTCTGACTCTCCAAGCAATTCATTCCTTTCTTCCCCACCCTGCTTTTCTTCCTCTGTGCTGCTTGGAGCCTGCTGACGGTAAAACGCCAACACCTGTTGGCTTTGTTCCTGGGTCAATCCGTAAGCGGCGTGAATCAGTTGTTCCAGTTGCTCCTCCCATGGGGTGACCGATTTCCGTCGAGAAACGGCCCGGAGGATTTCATCCACCAATTCCTCGCTGCGGCGGATTTCTGCTTCATCCGGAAAACGAATGGGAATCTCACACAGCGGTTGGGCATAAAGTTCCAACAATTCCCCTTTTCGCTTTCCCTGATGCCACAGCCAAAAATACATCAGCTTGGAATTCAGCACAGCAGCAAGGTACTTCAAGCTAAGGTCAGGATATTCTCCCCGCTTGGGCAGCAAAAAGAATAGGTCTCCCCCGCCATACACCTGCTGCGTGGTGTAGGCAAAGCGGTTCACCCGGCTGCGGTAAGGGGTTACCAGCTTTTCTCCGGGCTCAAACAAGAACATTTCCCTGGGTCGGTGAATGGCATACCAAGGCCAGCCCGGTTCGGCGTAACGCCTTTGCTGGGCTTTCCGAATGGGAAGGAACCGCTTCAAATGAGCCTCAAAATTAGGATAGTCGGCGATGTCATCCTCCCAACGCAGATAAATCAATTTTTTATCCGTGGGGGTGATCTGCCACCGAAGCACATTGGAATTCTTATAATAAGGAACCAACCGCTGCTGCTCCTTGAGCGTCAGATCAGAAAGCCTGTCAAGGTCTTTCCCTTGCAGCACATAAACTCCATCTCCCGGATGAAAGTCGCCGGAGAAAGAAGCGCAGTGCCGGGCCGTGACCTTAGCCAGCACAATATGGCAGCCCAAATTCACGTAACAGAGCTGACCCAACAAGGTCGCTCTATCCTGCATTTGTTCCAACAAAGGCGGAGTTTGGCGAAGTTGGATGTAAAGGTGCTCCCCTTCATACAGCTGAGAAAGAGGGATTTCCCGCCCTTGGGTGACTGCGCCCCGCAGCACACTGAGAGGGCTGCCCGGTTCCCCGCTTTGGGATAGGTCCATTACCAAAGCCTTATCCGGCGCACCGTCGCCGGGACGATCCAGCACAGTAATCAGGTTGTGCTGCCCCTGAGCGTCCTCAAACACCTTGCTTTGATGGAAATCCATCAGCAAGCGGATCCGCCCCCGTTCCTTTAAATCTTGACGGAGCTTTTTCCCGGCAGTGGCGGTGACGAAATAGTTGGTGGTAATCATGGTGATGACCCCTTGGGGATTGGTGATGTCCAGGGCCAGATGGAAGAAATAGTAAAACAGATCCATCTTTCCTACAGCAAACCGTTTCCCTAAATCGGTGTAAGCCAACCGGGAAAAGAGCTGCCGGTGTCCCTTTTCCCCCACATAGGGAGGATTGGCCACCACCAGGTCGAAGCCGCCCCGTGCTTGATACACGGGATAAAACTGCAACGGCCAGCTCACGCAGGGAGCCGCCCCTTCCCTGGCCATTTCCCGGTATTGCTCTTTGCCGGACAGCCAAAGGCCGCAGGCAATGGCCTGCTGTGTGCGCTGCATTTCCCACAGAAGCCGGTATTTTTGACTGCCCTGGGCCTTTTCATACTGCCGCTGCAATCGGGCCAGCAGAGCATAATAATCCTCTTCCTGAGGAGGCGTCAAGGTAGTTTGGAGGGGGGCGTTTTTCATCCGATGGCTCTTACCGGGCTTGCGGTTGGGATCGTACACCGGAATCTCCGGCTCCAAGCGGTCCGCCAAGCTATTGCCCCACAACACCGGCAAAAACTCCGGCAACGGTTCTTCTCCCGCCAAATAAACGGCCAGAAGTAAACGTCCCCGGGTAAACCGCACTGCCAGGGGATCAATGTCCACACCGCAGATAGAGTGTACTGCTGCGTGACGATACAGAGTGGAGACCTTTTCCCCAGTGCAAACCAACCGCCGCAGCTGGGTGATGGCCTCCAACAAGGTGACGCAAAACGCACCCCCACCCACACAGGGATCCGCCGCCGTGACCTGTGCCAAAGCGCGGTCGATCTCTTGATGCTGTTCCTCCACCCGTTCCATCAACGGTAGCGGCTTGCCAAAAAAGGCTTGGCGCTCTGCCAATTCCCGGCCGAAAAAACAGAAATCATGGCAATCCTGGGAAGAAAGGGTAGTGTGCTTTTCCAAATAAGCCGCCAAAGCGGTACGGCAAAGATAATTTACCACAGGAGCAGGTGTAAAGTACAAACCCTGTCCATCGATTTCCCGCAAAGACAGCAGCCGCTCCAACACAGAACCCAAATCATCGGCGTTCACTGCCCAAAGCCGGGCGTCCGGCTGCGGTGGATTCCAGTCAAAGGGCAGCCCTGCCAGCTGTTCCAAAAAGCCGTTTCCCTTCCCGTCGTAAAACAAACGGTTGGGCAACACTAAATTTTCCTGCCGCCAAGCATTTCCCTGCCAAGGAGCAAACAACTCTCCCAAACGCGGCAAACCATACAGCCCTAAGGAAGGCAGGTCTCCCCCCTGGCACAATCCGTCCAACAGAGGAGCCAACAAAGTGGTAAATAGATTTTTCCCTTGCAGCACCCCGTTGCTGCACCAACGCTGGAGAGGATAATCCTTTCCCAAAATACCCCGCTGCTCCAACAGTACCAGCACCGTCAGCTGGAACACCAACAAACTGGGCAAAGCACTGCGTTCCGAGGGCAGAAGGGTAGAATCCTCCACCACTATGGAAAGCTGTTCCAAGGCAGTGCGGCAGCGCTCAAAGAGCATTTTTCGAGGTAAGCCGTCTTCCTCCTGGGTACGGCGCTGCTGCACCGCTGTTTCGCATCCACAGATCCGGCGCAGCAGCCGGGGGGTTAAAGGATCGTTGGGACGAGGAGTTCCGCAAAGCAGTGCCGTGCAACGCACCGGCAGCAGTTCTTCCAACACCGGCGGGCAGTGACGAGGAGTTGCCTGGCGCACCAACGCCAGCAGCCAGGTTGTTTCTCCCGCCGTCTCCAACACCGCCAATGCCGTTTGTTTTCCCCGGAGAGAAAGGCATTGCGCCAACGCCTGCAAGCAACCGCGGCCGGGGGCCGAAGTTAACGTCAGGTGATATACCTCAGCATCCTGCTCTGCAAATAAACTGCCCAACACCCGGCACTGCGCCACTTCCAAACCGGAAACAGGAAGCAGCTCCTCCTTTGGGACAAACTGGGACAGGGAACTTTTGCAAAAACTAAGAAACAAAGATAAATCAAAGGGTCGTTGCAGGATGCTGTACGATTCCAAGGACGGTACCTCCCGATTGTAACGAATTCCACGGATGGAGTTTGATCAATGCAGTAATGGTGTCGCTTGGATTTCCCTTGATTTTTGCCTTTTGGAAAATGCACTGCCGGACAAAAACGCCGGAAGACGTTTCGCGGCCAGGATAAAAGGGGAATCCGATGTATCGACGCCAATCAATGTATCTATTATATCAAATTTCCCCTTTGGATGCAAAACCTTTGACAACAGAAGACAAAAAGAAAGACAGGCCGCGAAACCGCAGCCTGTCCATAATTCAATTCTCAATCAATGCCGGTGTAAAAGATTACAGTTCAGCAAAGTACTTGATGGTACGAACCATCTGAGAGGTGTAGGAGTTTTCGTTGTCGTACCAGGAAACAACTTCCACTTCATAGGTGTCGTCGTCGATCTTGGCAACCATGGTCTGAGTTGCGTCGAACAGAGAACCATAGGTGATGCCAACGATGTCGGAAGAAACCAGGGGCTCTTCGGTGTAGCCGAAGGATTCAGAAGCAGCAGCCTTCATGGCAGCGTTGATGCTTTCCTTGGTGATGTCCTTGCCCTTCACCACAGCGATGAGGATGGTGGTAGAACCGGTGGGCACGGGAACACGCTGAGCGGAACCGATGAGTTTGCCGTTCAGTTCAGGAATCACCAGACCAATAGCCTTCGCAGCGCCGGTGGAGTTGGGAACGATGTTCACAGCAGCGGCACGAGCACGGCGCAGGTCACCCTTTCTGTGGGGACCATCCAGAACCATCTGGTCGCCGGTGTAAGCGTGAATGGTGCTCATGATACCAGTCTGGATCGGATAAGCATCGTTCAGAGCCTTTGCCATGGGAGCCAGGCAGTTGGTGGTGCAGGAAGCAGCAGAAATGATGGTGTCTTCTTTGGTCAGGGTGTTTTCATTAACGCTGTAAACCACGGTGGGCAGGTCGTTGCCGGCAGGAGCGGAAATAACAACCTTCTTGGCGCCAGCATCAATGTGAGCCTGGCTCTTTGCCTTAGAGGTGTAGAAGCCGGTGCATTCCAGCACTACGTCTACATCCAGCTCTTTCCAGGGCAGGTTCTTGGCGTCTTTTTCGCTGTAGATCTTAATGGTCTTGCCAGCAACGGTGATGGAATCTTCACCAGCGGTGACCTGATCAGCCAGCTTATAACGGCCCTGTGCAGAGTCATACTTCAGCAGATGAGCCAGCATTTTGGGATCGGTCAAATCGTTGATAGCAACAATTTCGTAGCCCTCGGCATCAAACATCTGACGGAAATCCAGACGACCGATTCGACCAAAACCGTTAATCGCAACTTTAACCATGGGAATCAACCTCCAAAATTTTGTATACTCATATTTTATACCAAAACTGCCAAAAACACAAGAGGTTTTTTTGCTAATTTCGATATTGTTTTGAATTTCCACCAAAAACAGTACTCTCAGCCAAAAATCCCCGGATATCCCAAACTTTTCCGACGGCTTTTCTTTACAGCACGAAGAAAAACACATATAATAAAGGCAACCAAACCCATCGTCACTCTGTTCTGTGTCCTGCCCAAACATCAGACATATAGACATATGGAGAAAGGAACCGATCTTTTCATGGATACCAAGGATCTCACCCCCACCACCACGACTTCCTGGTTTGAAACCGACCGGCAAGGAGTCCTGCATTCCCTGCACTGGGAACAGCCGCCCCTTCCCCTAAAACCGGGACAATCCATTGCCCCTTTATTTGAAGAAGCGCCCCATCAGCTTTCCAATTTGTTTTCCCAGCTTTCCACCCAGGATCTGGTATCCCTTGCCCTGCCCTGCCGTAGAAAACTGCTGCTGCTCCGCTGCAAAAAAACCGATCCCGATACCCTGCGCTGGGAGATCGAATCCTCCGTCCAAGCGGATCCCTTCGTGGGCCGCAGCGAAGAAACCGCTCAAATCCGGGAATGCCTCACCGCCATGGACAACTGCCTGAGTTATCTGATGGAAAACTCCCTGGAAACCAGCTTTGAGCAGGACATGGCTGGCAACGCCTTAAACCGCTGCCAGCTTTTAATGAAGCACTGCTTAAATATGGAGCGGTACCATCAGCTAATCCACGGGGAGTACCAGCCTAAGCTGCGGCGGATGAATCTGCGCAGTTTTCTCAACTACCTTTCCCAAGAGTTGGCGCGGGATTCCCGGTGCAGCCAGGTGAAGACCTTTGCCTCCCGGGAAAACATCGTCATTCAAGGCGATCCTGCC
>DXWR01000232.1 GCA_019416775.1 Oscillospiraceae bacterium
ACCTGGAAGGCAAACGGGAAGCCAAACGTCTGCTTTCACGCTTGGAGCTGTTTTCATGGGGATAACACCGCCTTTTTTGTCGTGATGGGCAACCTGTTCCAGCATACCCATACCTACGCCAATATCCGGCGGGAGGGATGCTTTATCATCAATTTCCTCCCCCTAAGCGCATACGACGCTTTGGTCAATACCATCCATCAGAATGAGATGGAAACCGATGAGTTTGCCGCAGGTGGCTTTACTCTCGTTCAGGCCAAAACCATCCATGCCCCAATGATTCAGGAAGCCTTTCTCAACCTGGAGTGTACTTTAAAAGAAATCCAGGATCTCAGCGGCGCCGGGATGACCGCCATGGTGATTGGTCAGGTGCAGCGTGCTTGGGTGGAGCGGGATTACGCCCAAGGGTACCAAAAGCGCTACGGCAAGGACGGCTATATGCTGCTGGTTCCGGCTCCCCAGGATTTGGTTACCGGCCAGCCAGGGCAGTCTGCCATTGCCACCATGAACATTGAAAAATTGGATTAACTTACATTTGACAAAAATAAATTTCCGGCGTATCCCCCGATTTCAGGAGAAACGCCGGATTCTTTTTATCCTTTGGAAATTTTAAGCGGATCGCTTGACTCCCCGCAGCGCTCCTGCCACGCAGCAAAGCAAAAACACCACCAGATCTGCGATCACCACCGTGGCTCCGGTGGGGGTGTTGAACAGGTAGGACACCAACAGTCCCACTAAAAAGCAGAATACCGAAATGCAGGCCGCCAGGATGATGACGCTTTTAAAGCTCTTGCACACCCGCATGGCGGAAAGGGCAGGGAAGATGATCAAAGCGGAGATTAAAAGCGCCCCCATCATCCGCATTCCCAGCACGATGGTTACGGCGGTGAGCACCGCAATCAGAACATTGTAGGCCCCGGTGTGGATGCCGGTGGCTCGGGCAAAGCTTTCGTCGAAGGTCACCGCAAAGATCCGGCTGTAACACAGCAAGAACAGGATCAGCACCACCACCGACAGCCCTACGGAAAGCACCACGTCGGCGTCGCTCATCGCTAAAATACTGCCGAATAGGTAGTTGTTCACGTCGGTGTTCATCCCACTGGTGAGGGATACCGCCATAACGCCGATGGCCAAGGAGCTGGTGGAGATGAGGGCAATGGCGGAATCTCCTTTCAGTTTTCGGCTCTCGCTGATCCGCAGCAGGAAGAAGGCGGCGATGATTACCACCGGCACCGCCACTGCCAAGGGTGCCCAGTTCATCACCGCGGCTAAGGCCAACGCTCCAAACCCCACATGGCTCAGCCCGTCTCCGATCATGGCGTAGCGCTTTAACACCAAGCTCACTCCCAGCAGGGCGGCACAGAGGCTGATCAGCAGCCCAACCACCAGTGCGCGGATCAAAAAGGTGTAGGAAAACATGGCGGTAATGGCTTCAAGCATGGCTGTGGCCTCCTTTCAAAAATTCCTGCCCCGCCGGACTGTTGACGTAGTCCTTGGCGGTGCCGAAAAACAACGGCCGGTGGCGGAGATGGAGAATGTGGCTGGCTTGGTCGATGGCCGCCCGGATGTCGTGGCTGACCATAATAATGGTAATCCCTTCCTTGTTCAGGGAAGAGATGATTTTGTAGAATTCCGCTGTAGCCATGGGATCTAAGCCTGCAACCGGCTCGTCCAGCAGCAGCAGCTTTTCGGTGGCGCAGAGGGCGCGGGCCAACAGTACCCGCTGCTGTTGGCCGCCGGACAGTTCCCGGTAGCACTTTTTTTTCAGTTCTGCCACTCCCATCCGGTGGAGATTGTCCTCTGCCCGGTACTTTTCCGCCCGGTTGTAGTAAGGCCGCCATCCCCGGCGGTTGAGGCAGCCGGACAAGGTGACTTCAAACACCGACGCCGGGAAATCCCGCTGGAGGGTGGTTTGCTGGGGGAGGTAGCCGATTTGGTTTTGCTTTAATTGATCGCCGAAGGTAATACTTCCCTTATTCACCGTTTTCAGGCCCAAAATACTCTTCATTAAAGTGGACTTACCGGAGCCGTTTTCTCCCACAATGCAGAGATAATCCCCGGCGTGGACGGCAAAGCTCAGATCCTCCACTACCACCTGTCCTTCGTAGGACAGCACCAAATCCTTGCAGGTAATCAAAGCCATTTAGTTTAACGCCTCCTTTAAGGAATTCACATTGCACTTCATCAGGGAAAGGTAGGTTTCCCCGGCATTGAAATCGTCCCGGGTGATGTTGTGGCAGGTGTAGAAGGTCTCCACCTTGGCTCCTGAAGAATCGGCGATGCTCCGGGCAATGTTGCCGTTGCTCAGTTCAATCTGATACACCACCGGCACCTGTTCTTCCCGGACTAAGTCAATGAGCCTGGCCACGGTGGCGGCGCTGGGCTCCGTTTCCGAAGCGCAGCCCGGGAAAGCGGCATAGTAGTTGAGTCCGTATTCCCGGACAAAATAGAGCAGGGGGAACCGATCCCCGAAGATCAGGGTGTCCCGGCCGGCATTGCTGATGACTTCCCGAAAGTCTTGATCCAACCCCTCCAGCTGCTCCAGATAGTCGGCAGTGTTCTGCCGGTAGGTCTGAGCGTTGGATGGGTCGATGTCACATAACGCGTCGCAGATGGCCTGGGTGATGAGCATGGCGTTTTTGGGGCTGGTCCAGACGTGCTCGTCGTATTCCTCTTGGTGGAGATGGGTCGCCTCTCCATCCTCATGGCTGTGTTCCTCTGGGTTTTCCAACACCGAATCGGTGTCCTCCTCCAGAGGATCCACCAGATCCATCAGGGAAAGGATTACCATGTGAGAGGTGTCCATTCCTTCCAGCACGTCTTCAATCCAGGCGTCGCTTTCCCCTCCTACGTAAATGAAAAGGTCGCAGTTTTGGATGGCGATGATGTCTTGGGGGGTGGGCTCATAGGAATGGACTTCCTGCCCCGGACGAAGCAGCATGGTCAAATCATCGCTGCTCCCCATCACCTGCCGGGCAAAATCATATTGAGGGAAGATGGTAGCTACCACGCTGAGTCCCTCTTCCTGCTTGGCGGGGGCGGAACAGCCGCAAAGGGTGCCCAGCAGCAGCACTCCCGCCAACAGCAGGGATAACAGTCGTTTCAAATTGTTGTTCGCTCCTGTCTGAATTTGAGACTAAATTTGAGAACCATTCTCATTTTCCATGCTATTATACCACGGGGGAAGAAAATGTCAAGGTATAAGAAGATTCACCCTTTGACAACGATTTGTTCAAACTCTTTTGTTAAGGTTGCAGTAATACCTAAATTTACCTGGGAGGGAAAGACGTTGCAGTACTCCACCAACAAAAATTGGCGTTTTTGATTCAGGTGTTTTATCTGGCAGTCTGGGCGGTGCTGCTCTTTTTGGCTTGGAAAGCGGCGGGACTGATCTGGCCCTTTTTAGCGGCGCTGGTGCTGGTGGGCTGCATTCATCCCCTGGTGAAATTTCTTCACCGGAAAATCCGAATCAACCAAAAGGTGCTGTCGGTGGGATTTTTAGCCTTGCTGTATGGAGGAATTGGCTTTTTGCTGTTTTTCCTCTGTACCCGGCTGGTGTTTTGGCTGCAAGGGCTGTTTTACCAACTCCCCGGTTATTACCAATCCACCATCCAACCCTTGCTGGGGGAATTTCAGTCCTGGGCACAAAATTGGTTCTCCGGGCTACCGGTGGAGATCACTTCCAATCTGGAAACCATTGGAGACAGCCTGACCAACGCCCTCACCGGCTTTATCAGCGACCTGTCCCAGCAGGGCATTTCTCTGGTCACCGGCTGGATCAACGGGATTCCGGAACTGTTAATTTCCATTGCTTTTGTGATTTTAATATCCTTTTTTATCAGCCTTCACTATGATACGGTGGTGGGCTTTCTCCGCCGTCAGCTGCCCCAGCGCTGGATAGAAAAATGGGGAAAGATCAAACAGATGGGCAAGTCCACCTTGAAAGGGTATCTGAAAGCAGTGCTGATTTTAATGCTCTGTACCTTTGTGGAGCTGTGCATCGGCTTTTTCATCGTCCGGGTGGACAATCCGGTAGGGGTGGCTGCTCTGATCGCCATCTTCGACGCGCTGCCTTTGCTGGGTACCGGGGGCATCATGATTCCCTGGATCATCATCGAGTTGCTGAGCCAGAACTACTCCTTGGCCCTGGGCTTGGCTATTCTTTACGCTGTCGTTACTGTAATCCGCAATCTGATTGAGCCCAAGGTGGTGGGGGACCAGCTGGGACTGCACCCGGTGGTGTCTTTGTTGGCCATTTATTTGGGGTATCGGCTGCTGGGGGTGGTGGGAATGATCCTGTTCCCCATTTTGGCTCAGTTATTGATCC
>DXWR01000233.1 GCA_019416775.1 Oscillospiraceae bacterium
TATATTTTACCCGCTTGACCTTCGTGTATGGCTAAGTATATAATGAAAGTATTTAGCGATTTGCTAAGTTGACGGGCGGTGATTTTCATGTTTTGCGAGGGCGGACAGGACGTATGTCAGGAGTTTGTCTGCACATTTGCCGGCCATAGGCAGATTTTTGAACCGAAGATCGAGGAAAGAGTAAAAGAAACGCTGGAAAGCCTGACGGGTAGAGGACGCCGGCTCGTGTTCCTATGCGGGGGCATGGGCCAGTTTGATGCGCTCTGCGCCGGCGCCGTTCGTTGGCTGAAGAAAAAGCATCCGGAGAAGGATATCCAGCTTTGCTTAGTCATCCCGTATTTCTCAGGTAAATTGAATGCAGATAGAAGTTTTTTTCAATCTCTATACGATGAAATTCTAATGCCGGACGGGGTAGAATATGCCCATTACAAAGCAGCGATCCCGAAACGGAACCGCTGGATGGTAGACCAGGCAGATTGCCTGATTTCCTATATCATTCGCCAATACGGTGGGGCCTATCAGACCTGCCGGTATGCGATGAAAAAGTCTATCCCAATCATCAATGTTGCGAAAGGAGCGCCACAATGCCTAAAATGATTATTATCGAGTGCAGCGATGAAGAAGCTGACCGCATGGTTGAACAGCTCAAGAACATGATTGCTGAATATGAGTACCACCCGTACCATGGACCGGGAAAGGTCTATGAATTCGGTTCGCTGCGGATCGACCAGCCCAAGCAGGAGGTGACCCTCAACGGAGTCATGGTAGATTTGACCCGCAGGGAATTCGAAATCCTCGGATTGCTTGCCGAGCACCAAAACCAGGCTTTACCCGCAGATTTCCTCCACAACGCTGTTTGGTCTCATCCCGACGTAGACCACGGCGAAGAAGAAGTGGCAACCTATATAAATAGGTTGCGGGAGAAGCTGAAATTGGACCAGCCGGACTCCGCCTGCCGAATCATCGACGAGGCCACCCAGCGGGGAAATGGCTACCGATTGACCTATTCAGCCAAGTAGAAAACGGCCTTTGTCGTAATTTGTAGAATAAGCCATTACGAAATATGTAATTCGAAGGAGAAAGATAGTAAGAAAATAGTTTCCCCTTTTTATACTGGCCCCATCTGAATTTGATTGGGGAAAACTGGTATAACAGGAGGTTGCCGGTTTCCCCCGCATAGAGGGGATGCCAGCAATGCGGCGTTGGAAACCGCATCATATGATTTGGGCTGCAGCTTCACCCGAAGCTGCAGCCCTTTTTCGAGTATTATTACTTTCCCATAAGCATCCATATTGTGGATTTTCCAACGAGGTAGCCCTATCAAGCGCATTCGTCCAGGGACGAGTGCGCTTTTTTTACTTTTGCAGAAGGAGGTCATGGCTCAGAACACATAGCGGCAGGCCGCCGCCCCCGACAATCTGAATTTTCTCAAATTTCAGATTGATCGGAGGAAAACAGCCATGGCTTATAACAAAGCCAGAGCCGAAAAGAAGTGGCTCAAATGGAAGGAAGCAGAGGAAAAGAAACTCCGGGAGCTGGGTGTGGACGAGGAAACCATCCAGCGCCTGCATACATACGACTGGGCCGAATTCAACCGGGAGCGCCGGTACCTGCAGCGGCAGGTGGAGTGGTCGCCCTATGTGGATTTGGTTTCGGCGCAGGACTTGGAACTGCCCGTAGAGGATGTGGAATCCCTCATGGACAGCATTGAAGATATGGAATTGCTGCGTATCCTCTCCAAGGAGGACAAGCTCACCATCCAAATCGCCTTTTTGAAGATGTCCGGCTACAACGGGTATGAAATCGCTGAGAAAACCGGCCTGACACAAAAGGCGGTCAACCTTCGGATGGTGCGCCTCAGAAAAAAACTGAAAAAATTTTTTGAAGCGTGAAGCTATCGGCCCTTTTTCCTGGGCTATGGGATGAACGGGGAAAAGAAATACGTTCAACCTGTAGCTTGAAAAGTCAATATCAGCCATGCGGGTACGTTCCCGTCCAGGCGAGCGACGATGGAAAAAGCGCCATGACAAGCTGCGGCACAGCTGCCACTCCCCAAAGGGATGGCAGCTTGTGTCGTTGCTTCGAGCGATCCCTTTTGACCGGAAAGAGGGGGCAGTTGCCCTTTTTGCCACGACCCTGGCCGGAGTATTATGATACGCATTACCGTTTGCCCACACGTCAGATGGGTTGGCCGACCCTGGGTTGTAATCAGCAAGACCCTCGGAGAGCCAGTGAACGGCTTGTAAACTGCAAGCCTGCCCGCACGGTTCCCAATGCTGCCGGGGGGCGAGTTGCAAATACGGCACATCACATCAACTAACCATCCATTCAGATTGTCGTCGTTGACGGTAAATCCGTGCGGCGCAGTGAAAACTGCGCCGCATCAGTTTGCCGCCAACGCCCCAAGGAGAATGTGCCGATATGAACATAGACCTGAAGGAGCAGGCCCATGGGGAAATTGAGCGGATTTTCCGTATCCTTCTGCCTCAAAATGGGCTGGCGGTGCGGGAAGAACAGATTGCCCTGTGCCATGCCATGCTGGACACCCTGCTCCACAATAAAATTGCCTTGTGCGATGCAGGGGTAGGGATCGGGAAAACCTACGCCTACCTGACCGCCTGCATCCTTTTGAAAAAGTTTTATCCATCCGGGCCTGCCGGCTCCCAGCCGGTGGTGGTCTCCACCTCCAGTGTGGCCCTGCAGGACGCCATCATCGGAGAGTACATCCCATTCTTATCCCGCATCTTTTTAGAAAACCATATCATCCCAAAGCCTATCCGGGCCATGGTTCGCAAGGGGAAGGAGCGGTTCGTCTGCGATGTCCGCCTTGCCCAGCGGCTGGAGGCCGTCAAGGGGAAGAACAAAAACGAGGAACAGCGGAAAGCGTTGTTCTCCCTTCAGAGCAATTATGACCTGGACGCTGTCACTGGCCTGAGCGGTTTTGACCGCCGCCAGGTGTGCGTCCCGAAGGTCTGCGAGAAAACCTGCCGGCTGCGGAACAGCTGCCGCTACCATCAATACTTGAAAGAGGCCCGAAGTGCGGAGATCTTCGTCCAGATCTGCAACCACAACTATTTGCTGGCCGATGCAGCCCATCGCCTGCAGGAACTGCGGCCCCTTCTAAATGATTACCGGGCTTTGGTCATCGACGAAGCCCACAAGCTGCCGGATGCCGCCCGCCAGATGTACGGGCAGAGCCTGTCGGCGGAGGATTTTCATGAACTCTGCTCTCTGCTCACGAAGGAGAAGTATATCCTTGCGGCGCAGAACCTGCGGGAAAAGTTCCGGGCGCTGATGGGCGCCCTGTGCCGGGGTGAGCTGCTGGAGGAAGCACAGCGCACTGCCTTCGTGCTGACCGCAGAACGGGAAGCGGCCCTTCGGGATTGCCTCTCCCTTCTCCGGGTGCTCCAAAAACAGCTGGCGCCCCACCTGCCACGGTGGATCCTTCACCGGCTGGGAACAACAGAGCAGGCGCTGAACTTGTTCTTCACGGGGGATCGCCGCTATATCCTTTACATCCAATACGACAGGGCCGGCGCCCCAAGCCTATGCGCTGCCAGCCGGCAGATGCCGGAGCAGTTGAACCGTGCGCTTTGGCGCAATAACATTCCCGCCATTCTTACCTCCGGCACCCTCATGGCCGGGGGCAGTTTTCACCGGACCCGGCAGCGCATGGGGCTGTCTTCAAGCCAGCGGCTGGAAGATTTCATTGCGGAGTCCCCCTTCAACTACCAGGAAAACTGTATCCTCTACATTCCGGGGGACCTGCCAAAAACACCAATGGGCAGCGAAATGGAGGCCAAGTGCCTGGCAGAGCATATCTGCAGGTTGGTAGACGCCACCCATGGCCACACGCTGGTGCTGTTTACTTCCTATTCTCTCATGGGCGCTGTCTACAACCAGGTGAAGGGCCGGATGGCCTTCCCGCTGATGGAGGTCTGGCGGCATTCCCAGGATGTCATCCATCGCTTCAAGCAGGCCCAAAACGCTGTGCTGTTCGCAGCGGGTTCCTGTTGGGAAGGGGTAGACTTTCCCGGAGATATGGTGTCGTCGCTGATCATTGTGCGGCTGCCTTTCCCCGTCCCGGATCCACTGAGCGAAGCGGAACGGGAGCAGTACCCCACCCTGCAGGATTACATTACAACTGTGGTGATACCCGATATGCAGGTAAAACTCCGCCAGGGGTTTGGCCGTGCCATCCGCACGGAAACCGACACCTGCGTGGTCTGCATCCTGGACCACCGTGCCGCCCCCGGAGAGCGATACCATAAAGCTGTGCTGGAAACCCTGCCGCCTATCCGCATCACGAGCAAAATAGAAGATGTGGAGGACTTCATCCGGGCAAAGAAAGGCCCGGATTATTTTATGCCATAAAGGAGTTGCCATAGATGGACAAGAAGAATATGAAGGTGGCAGTTTATTTCCGAACAGCCACTGTGCCAATAGAGCAAAAAGTCTGGCTATACGCCAGTTCCAAGAGTTCCG
>DXWR01000234.1 GCA_019416775.1 Oscillospiraceae bacterium
GTTTTGGGTGAACCAAATTTTCTGGAAAGGAAGTTTTTCCCATGGCAAAATTAAACAAGAAAACCGTAGAAGATCTGGACGTCGCCGGCAAGCGGGTGCTGGTGCGGTGCGATTTTAACGTACCGTTGAAGAACGGCGTCATCACCGATGAAAACCGGATTGTGGCTGCTCTGCCCACCATTCAGTATTTGATTGACAAGGGTGCCAAGGTCATCCTCTGCTCTCACCTGGGCAAGCCCAAAGGCGAACCCAAGCCGGAACTGAGCCTGGCTCCTGTGGCCAAGCGCCTGAGCGAAAAGCTGGGCAAGGAAGTGGTCTTTGCTGCCGATCCCACCGTGGTAGGGGAAAACGCCAAGAAAGCTGTGGCGGAAATGAAAGACGGCGATGTGGTGCTGCTGGAAAACACCCGTTACCGCGCCGAAGAAACCAAGAACGGGGATGCTTTCTCCGAAGAACTGGCCAGCCTGTGCGATGTGTTTGTCAATGACGCTTTCGGCACTGCACACCGTGCTCACTGCTCCAACGTGGGTGTGGCCAGCAAGGTGAAGGAATCCGCCATCGGCTACCTGATGGAAAAGGAAGTCAAATACCTGGGCAACGCCGTGGAAGATCCGGTGCGTCCCTTCGTCACCATCCTGGGCGGCGCCAAAGTGGCGGACAAGCTCAACGTGATTGAAAATCTGCTGAACAAAGCTGACACCCTGATCATCGGCGGCGGTATGAGCTACACCTTCCTGAAGGCTAAGGGCTACGAAGTGGGTACCTCTTTGGTGGACGACACCAAGATCGACTACTGCAAGGACATGATGAAGAAAGCCGAGGAAAAGGGCGTTAAGCTGCTGCTGCCGGTGGACTGCACCATTGTCAAGGATTTCCCCGATCCCATCGACGCAGAGGTGGAAATCCAGCATGTGGACGCGGACAAGATTCCGGCAGACATGATGAGCTTGGACATCGGTCCCAAGACCGCAGAATTGTACGCTAATGAAGTGAAGAGCGCCAAGACTGTGGTTTGGAACGGCCCCATGGGCGTGTTTGAGAACCCCACCCTGGCTGCCGGCACCATCGCTGTGGCCAAGAGCCTGGCCGAAACCGACGCTACCACCATCATCGGCGGCGGCGACAGCGCAGCTGCGGTAAACAACCTGGGCTTTGGAGATAAGATGAGCCACATTTCTACCGGCGGCGGCGCTTCTCTGGAGTTCCTGGAAGGGAAGGAACTCCCCGGCATCGCTGCGGTGGACGACAAATAATAAATTCCGAAAGCACGGAAAGGGTGGCACGAAAGGCGCAGGACGCATCTGGCGCACACCCTTTCCGCCTTTTCGTTTCAAAACGGGGAGCAACAGGACGCCGCTTTACCGCTCCGGCCGTCAGGCGGTGTTTTCCCTGGACGAAATGTGGCAACACACAACACAATGAGAAATGAGGGTATTTGAATGAATAAATCGCTTCGCCGTGCCGTCATTGCCGGCAACTGGAAGATGAACGAAACCCGTGCGGAGGCCAAGGCCTTGCTGGAGGAAATGGTCCCCTCCATCCTCAATGCAGATTGCGATATCGTCTTCTGCGTCCCCTACACCAATCTGGAAACGGTGGCGGATATGACCCGGGTCACCCGGATCAAAGTGGGGGCGGAAAACGTCCACTATGCTTCCAGCGGCGCATTCACCGGGGAGATCAGCGCCGAAATGCTCTGCGAACTGGGGGTCCGCTATGTGATTGTGGGCCACTCGGAACGCCGCCGTTTTTACGGAGACACCGACGAAACGGTAAACCTGCGGGCCAAAGCCACCATCAACGCGGGCATGACCGCCATTATCTGCGTGGGCGAAATGCTCTCCGAACGGGAGCACGGGGTCACCAACGAAGTGGTTGCCATGCAGACTAAAATCGCCTTGGAAGGCATCAAGCAGGAATCCATGAAGAACGTGATCATCGCCTATGAACCGGTTTGGGCCATCGGCACCGGCCGCACTCCTACCGTCCAGCAGGCCAACGACGTCTGCAAACTCATCCGCAACACGGTGGCCGGCCTCTACGATCAGGCCACGGCGGACGGATTGACCATCCTCTACGGCGGTTCCATGAATCCGAAAAATTGCGAAGAGCTGCTCAGCGAGCCGGACATCGACGGCGGTTTGATTGGTGGTTCTTCCTTGAAGGCCGACGAATTCTCCGCCATTGTGGCGGTGGCTTCCCGGCTGGGATACGGGAATGATGCTGCGAAAAAAGAGGCGGAATAAAGAAAGTTTCTGTTTTTTTGGAAGACAATGATTTCTTTTTGCAGGGGCCAATCTCGTTGGCTTTTGCAAAGCAGCATAGCGGCCGTTTTGTTTGGCCGCCGAGAGGGAATATGGGCAGATGGAATGCCTGTCGGCTTCATTCCCTGCACCTCTGCAATGCCTTCGGAAAGCGATCTTCGATTTTATTTCTGAAAAGGCACGATCTAAATTTTAATGTTAGGAGGTTTTTCTGTTGAAACGACCTATTGCACTGATTATCATGGACGGTTTTGGCCACAATCCTTCCGATTACGGCAACGCCATCGCCGCTGCCAACAAGCCTAACCTGGAACGGCTGAAAGACCTGGGCAGCATGACCTATATCGGAGCCTCCGGCCTGGATGTGGGTCTGCCCGACGGCCAGATGGGCAACTCCGAAGTGGGCCACACCAACATCGGCGCCGGCCGGGTGGTGTACCAGGAACTGACCCGAATCACCAAGTCCATTCAGGACGGGGACTTCTTCCAAAATCCCGCTTTGGTGAAGGCTATGGAAAATTGCAAGGAAAAGGATTCTTCCCTCCACCTCATGGGTTTGCTCAGCGACGGCGGGGTCCACTCTCACTTTGACCACCTGGTGGGCCTGCTCACCATGGCCAAAAAGTTTGGGCTCACCAAGGTATACGTCCATTGCTTTATGGATGGCCGTGACGTGCCCCCTACTTCCGGTAAGGAATACGTCCAGAAACTACTGGACACCATGAAGGAGCTGGGCGTGGGCCAGATCGCTTCCATTATGGGCCGGTACTATGCCATGGACCGGGATAACCGCTGGGAGCGGGTGGAAAAGGCCTATAAAGTGCTGGTATTGGGCGAAGGTAATGTGAACCTGGATCCGGTGGATACCATGGACAAGTCCTATGCCGCCGACGTCACCGATGAATTTGTGGTACCCACGGTCTGCTGCCAGGGTGGACGGATCAGCGAAAATGACAGCGTGGTGTTCTTTAACTTCCGTCCCGACCGTGCCCGGGAAATTACCCGGACTCTGGTAGACGACGACTTCACCGGCTTTGCCCGTCCCAAGGGACGGTTCCCCCTGTACTACGTCTGCATGACCCAGTACGACGCCACCATGCCCAATGTGGATGTGGCCTTTAAGCCAGAAAAACTCACCAATATCTTTGGCGAATATATCGCCAGCAAGGGCCTGACCCAGCTGCGCATCGCCGAAACCGAGAAGTACGCTCATGTGACCTTCTTCTTCAACGGCGGCGTAGAGGCGGAATTCTCCGGCGAAGACCGGGCGCTGATTAAGTCTCCCAGCGTGGCCACCTATGACCTGAAGCCGGAGATGAGCGCCTACGAAGTCTGCGACGAAGTGGTGAAGCGAATCGAAAGCGATAAGTACGACGTGATCATCCTCAACTACGCCAACTGCGACATGGTGGGCCACACCGGTGTGTTCGATGCCGCTAAGGCCGCGGTGGAGGCAGTGGATACCTGCGTGGGCCGCACCGTGGACGCTATTCTGGCGAAGGGCGGAGTGGCGCTGGTCACTGCCGACCACGGCAACGCCGACCAGATGTACGAAGCGGACGGCTCTCCCTTCACCGCTCACACCACCAACCCGGTGCCGCTGATTGTAGTGGGCCTGGGCAAGGTGAAGCTGCGGGACGGCGGACGGCTGGCAGACTTGGCTCCCACCATGCTGAAGATTATGGGATTGGAACAGCCTAAGGAAATGACCGGCCAGAGCATCTTGGTGGATGAATAATATATAGTTTTCGGTGCAGCCTTTTACAAAAGGCTGCTGGGGTGCAGGGGTAAAACCCCTGCATCTTTCTTTTTGCCTTGATGTGTGGTATTCGTTGATTGCTGCTGCCTGGGATACCCACGGACAATTCTAATGCCTCCATTCGTTTTGTCCCTGCGCCTTCCAGGCTAAAGTAACCGGCAAAGTGCGAATCGGTTCCAAAAAACAAAAAAGATGCGGGGGCTTCACCCCCCACACCCCGAGAAACTTTTTCAAAAAAGTTTCATCAAAGACTTCCAGGTTAACTGCAAAACAGATGCTTTCCGATGCGCTTAATCACCGGCCGAGTGCGAATCCAGGCATTGCTGGTCTTGTCCGGATTATAATAGTAGATGGCGCCGCCGCTGGGGTCCCAGCCGTTTAAGGCGTCTCGGGCTGCTTGGTAGGCGGAATCCGCAATGGGTTCGTTAAACTGCCCGTCGGTAATGGCGGTGAAGGCCCCGGGCTGGTAGATCACCCCCGCTAAGGTGTCGGGAAAGGAGGGGTGGGCGATGCGGTTGAGGACGCAGGCTCCTACCGCTACCTGCCCTTCATAGGTTTCTCCTCGGGCTTCCGCCGAGATGATCCGGGCCAAAAGATAGACGTTGCTGTCGGTGGCCGCCGGGATCTCTCCTACGGTGATCCCCAGTTTTTTCAAAGTAGCCGGTCCGGCAATGCCGTCTGCCGTCAAACCGTTGGCTCTTTGATAGCGGATTACCGCATCTCGGGTGGCGCTGCCGTAGATGCCGTCGATGCTTCCGTTATAGAGTCCGTACTCTTTCAGTTTTTCCTGAACGGCTTTGACTTCATTTCCCCGGCTGCCCATTTGGGACAGGGTGCTTTGAATTTGGTATTCCTGGGTAAAATAATGAATGCCTCCCAACAGCAGCGCTGCGCAGAGCAGTACAATGATCAGGCGGATGGCCGCCGTTTTTCCCTTCATGCCGGATTCCTCCCTTTGGGTGTTTTTCCTATCCTGTCCTGTTTTTTTGGAGGTATACACTGTTTCAAGGAATGATTTCTACCTATTTTTGCGTTATTTTCTTGGAATCTTGTTTTATTGACCTAGTTTAAAAAAGTGCTTGACATTTTGGGGGTGAGATGGTAAACTAATCAAGTCGCCGCGAGAGAGAACAACTTGAGGTTCGAAAAAAATCTCAAAAAAATCTCAAAAAACCCCTTGACAAAGAGGTTTGGATGTGGTAAAATAAATAAGCTGTCCTCGAGAGAGGGAAGCGAAATGGATCTTGAAAATTAAACAATGGAAAGGTAAAGTACGCAAGAAGAATTGACTCTGTTAATTTTTCAGGTGAACAATACAGACAGTAAGAACGACAGTCAGTAGACGAAGCTAGGTTC
>DXWR01000235.1 GCA_019416775.1 Oscillospiraceae bacterium
ATTACGGACCAGCGGTTCGCCCCACCTGGATTTTACATTATATTTTAGAGGGGGAAGGCACCTTTTGGCTGGAAGATCGGCCCTACCGCTTGTCTGCAACCCAGGGTTTTGTGGTCCCTCCAAACTTGACCCATCGTTACCAAGCAGATCAGCTGCATCCCTGGAGCTATGTCTGGATCGCCTTTGACGGGGTGTACGCTGCGGAGTACCTTCAGCGGCTGGGTCTGAGCCGGAAAAATCCCACCTTTTCCTGTGAACACAATCTGGCACTGCGCTCCATTGTGGAGCAGATGCTGCAGCATAACTGCGCTGGTTTCACCCACGAGCTGTTTTTGCAGGGCCTGCTATATCAGTTTTTTGGTGTGCTGGCCCAAAGCCTCCCTGCTGCTCCTCCCGCCCGCGGCAACGGGAAGCGGGTGGACTATGTGGCGAAAGCCATGGAATTTATCCGCCACAACTACTCTCAAGGCATCCTGATTGCCGACGTGGCGGAGTATGTGGGAATCAACCGCAGCTATCTGTTCACCCTGTTTCAGGAGCATCTTCACCAGTCCCCCCAGGAATACTTGACCAACTTCAAGATCCACCGGGCCTGCGAACTGCTCCGCACCACCCAATATTCCCTGCAAAACATCGCCCACTCCTGTGGCTATAAGGATGCGGTGGTGTTTTCCAAAGCCTTCAAGCAGGTGAAGGGCATTGCGTCGGGACAGTACCGGAAGCAGTGCATGAACGCAGGACTGAAAAAGTAAACCCGTATTCTCGGAGAGCCGATGGTGTCGGCTCTCTTTTTTTGCCTGTTTTCCGGCAATGCTGCGGATTTTATACGGCACTTGATTTCTCTTTGCCAACTCTTAACAAAACCCTCATCATTTTCCTTACATTTCCCTTGCAAATGTGATTTTTTCGTCAAATTTTCTTGCAAAAATTTTGTACTGCCGTGGTGGAGGATTTTACAATGCCTTTGGTATACTTTTATCGAAGGGGAAAAGGCATCCGCCTTGCCCTAAAAAACAAAAGGAGAGTTGAGCATGCAGAAGACCAAAATCTTTTCCAAAGCCGCCGCTCGGATCGTTTCTCTGATCCTGGCCGGGACTCTGGCAGTCAGTGCGGTATGTACCGGCGTCATGGGTAGTTCCACCCCTGCCGTCTCCGCCCAGACCCCCCAGACCTTTACCGCCGCAGCCGCTGTGGAAAACACCGGCGCTTTTGCCCCCACAGACTTTGTGATGAACGTGGGCGCCGACGAAAGCCAAATGACCTTTGTGTGGTACGACACCACCAACACCCCCGACACCCTGGTGTTTAACGGCACCAACTATACCGCTTCCACCGAAGCGGCCAGCCGGACGGGGTACACCATCAACAAGGTTACCGTTACTGGACTGGAAGCCAATACTTCTTATCAGTATTACATCCAGAACGGTTCCGACCATACCGACACCTACACCTACACCACCGGGGACTTTACCGAAAACGGCCTGGACATCGCCGTGGTAGGCGACCCTCAGATCGGTTCTTCCGGCAACAATGAAAGCGACACCAATGGCTGGAATGAAACCCTGGGCACCATCACCACCGACGGCACTGACTACGATTTCCTGTTCTCCATGGGCGACCAGATCGATACCTACTACAATGGAAGCAACGGGGATGCGGTAGAAGCCCAGTACGACGGCTACCTGTCCAGCGACGTATGGAAGAGCCTTCCCATGCAGATGTTGGTAGGCAACCACGACAACGGCAACAACTCCGCTCTGTATGTGGAGCACTTTGAGACTCCCAACACTACCGACTACGGCACGGTGTACAGCGAAGACGGCGATTACGCCTTCACTTACAACAATGTACTGTTCATGGTAATCAACTCCTCCAGCTTGTCCATTGCCGAGCATAAAGCCTTCTTGGAGGAAGCCATGGCACAGCATCCCGAAGCTCAGTGGAGCATCGTGGCTTTCCACAAGTCCATCTACTCTGTGGCCAGCCACGTCACCGAAAGCGACATTGTCACCCTGCGCAACGGCTTGGCTCCCATCTTTACTGAACTGGGCATCGACCTTGTGATCCAGGGTCACGACCATGTCTACGCTCGAACCTACATCATGGGCGGAACCGACGGTATGGATGCCCAGATCACCGACCAAATGGACCGGGATATGACCACCGGCACTCCGGAATTTACCGATCCCAACGGCGTGATGTATGTGACCTTCAACTCCGGTTCCGGCAGCAAAAACTATCGGATTACTAATGAAGCTTTCCCCTACACCGACGTGCAGTTCCAGAACAATGGCCGGAGCTACTCTCACCTGAGCGTCAACGGCGGAGATCTGACCGTTACCACCTACAACCTGGAAAATGGCACCGTCACCGACACCTTCACCATCCACAAGACCATTGAAGCCGACAGTGTTACCCTGGACCAGAGCGAACTGAACCTGGAAGTGGGCGGCACCGCCACCCTCACCGCCACTGTGGCACCGGAATCCGTCACCGATCCCACCATCACCTGGGCTTCCAGCAATGAAGATGTGGCTACCGTGAACGAAAACGGCGTAGTCACCGCTGTGGGCGAAGGCACTGCCACCATCACTGCCACCGCAGCCAACGGTGTTTCTGCTGCCTGCGAAGTCACCGTCACCTGGCCGGTTGCTTTCAACCCCTCCAACCTGGTGATGAACATCGGCAACGATGAAAGCCAAGTGATCTTTGTGTGGTACAACCAGACCGCTACCCCCGACTCCATGGTGTTCGGCGGACAGCACTATGTGGCTGCCACCGAAGAAGCCAACCAGGGCGGCTACACCATCAACCGGGTTGTGATCAACAATCTGCAGCCCAACACCGATTACACCTACTACATTGAAAACGGGGACGACGCCACCCAGGCTTACAGCTACTCCACCGGCGACTTCACTTCCAACGCCCTGGACATCGCGGTGGTAGGCGACCCCCAGATCGGTTCTTCCGGCGACAATGAAAGCGACACCAACGGCTGGAACGAAACTCTGGACACCATCACCACCGACGGCACCGACTACGACTTCCTGTTCTCCCTGGGTGACCAGATCGACACCTACTACAATGGGGAAAACGGGGATGCCGTGGAAGCGGAGTACGACGGCTTCCTGTCCAGCGATAAACTGGCCGGCCTGCCTTTGGCAACCTTAGTGGGCAACCACGACAACGGCAATAACGCCGCATTGTACACCGACCACTTCGCTCATCCCAACGTCTCCTCCTACGGCGAAAGCCTGAGCACTGGTACCGGCGATTACTACTTCACCTACAATGATGTGCTGTTCATGGTGCTGAACACCTCCAACCTGTCCATCGCCGAACACAAAGCCTTTATGGAAGAAACCCTGAAAAACCACGGCGATGAAGCCAAATGGACCATCGTAGCCTTCCACAAATCCATCTACTCTGTGGCCAGCCACGTCACCGAAAGCGACATCGTCACCCTGCGCAATGGCTTGGCTCCCATCTTCACCGATCTGGACATTGACCTGGTCATCCAGGGCCACGACCACGTGTACGCCAGAAGCTACATGATGGGCGGCGTCGATGGTATGACTGCTCAGATCACCGACGAAAACAATCGGGATATGCTCACCGGTCAGGAAAGCTTCACCAATCCCGACGGTGTGATGTATGTAACCTTCAACTCCGGTTCCGGCAGCAAGAACTACGACATCACCCAGGAAGCCTTCCCCTACACCGATGTGCAGTATCAGAACAACGGCCGGAGCTACTCTCACCTGAGTGTAGACGGGGACAGCCTGACCGTCACCACCTACAACCTGGAGAACGGCACCGTCACCGATACCTTCACCATCAACAAGACCACCGAGGAAGTTCCCGGTGACAACACCAATCCGGACGACACCACCGATCCCACCGTCCCCGGCGACACCACCGGTACTACCACCGATCCTGGCGCCAACAATGCAGGCACCAGCACCGTGCCCCAGACCGGAGACGACGCTCAACTCACCTTGTGGGCTGTGCTGGCTATGGCCGCTGCTGCTGCGGTTGCCATCCCCGCCGCCCGCCGGATCCTGGTAAAGCGCAACGGATAAGGGTTATCCCAAACTTTTCATACAGCCTTCAGGTGTGGCGGAATTCCCCGTCGCACCTGTTGTGCGTTTTCACTGCTCTCGGGCAGCGGCCCAATCCACCATCAAAACAGGAAACGTCCAACCACGGAACGTTTCGGGAGGGAACATTCCATGATTAAACTGAAACCCAACCACTGGCTGACCATCGGCTTGATTGCCTTTGTAGTCATCAGTTCGGTGATCTTCGCCCTGATCCCCTGGGCAGAAATGAACAACTATCAAGCGGTGAATAACTCCACCCTGCACTACTACAAAGCCCATGTGGACCAGGTCGTTAGCGAAACCCTTTCCGCCGACAATTTGGAGCCGGGCCGAAACCTGGGCACCCAGGAAATCCTAGCCACCCTTCAGGAAGGACCCAATGCCGGAACCCAGGTGGAGATCCTCAACTACCTCAACCGCACCCAGAACGTGGAAGTCAGCGCCGGGCAGACGGTAATTGTCTGCGCCGATGAACCGGAAAACGCTGCCCCCTACTACACCGTCTACAGCTACTACCGCAACCCCGCCATTTTGGGCATTATCCTCTTCTTTGGAGCACTGATCCTGATTGTGGGCCGGGGCACCGGAGCCAAATCCCTGCTGGGGCTGGCCTACACCATCTTCGCGGTGCTGCTGTTTCTGCTCCAGGCCATCTTCCACGGCCTGCCTTCGGTGCCCATCACGTTGCTCACTGTAGCCGTCACTACCATCGTTTCTCTGCTGCTGATGGCGGGAGCCAGCAAAAAATGCTTTGTCTCCATCCTCTCCACCATCGCCGGGCTGCTGCTGTCCACCGGGGTCTTCGCCGTCTTCCAGGGGCTGCTGCACATTTCCGGCTACACCATGGACGAGGCGGAATCCCTGCTGTTGGTGACCCAGGCCACCGGATTGGATCTGGGCAACCTGCTTTTGGTCAGCGTGCTGATCTCCTCCTTGGGCGCAGTGATGGATATGAGTATGTCGGTGGCCTCCCCCTTGGATGAAATCCACCGGCTCAATCCGGAACACGGCTTTTCCCAGCTGGTGCGCTCCGGCATGAACATCGGCCGGGATACCATCGGCACCATGACCAACACCCTGATCATGGCCTTCACCGGCACCTCCTTGACCACCATGCTGGTGCTCATGGGCTACGGCTACTCCTTCCAGCAGCTGCTCAACTCCAATTACCTGGCTATGGAACTGGCCCAGTCCATTGCCTCCACCGCCGGAGTGGTACTCACCGTGCCGGTGACCTCCCTCATCGGCGCCTGGATGTTCACCAAGTGGGATGGGAAAAAATTCCTTCCTCAAAAGCGAAAAAAGCAGGCCTAATGCCCTTATAGAAACAAAAAGAGAGCCTTCCGAACATGGAGGGCTCTTTTTCTAAGCAACCACAGCGGCTCACCATTTATCCCAGGGGCAGTGTTCTTTTTCCTTTGCTCCCCGGACCTGAACGAAACAGCCACAGGATAGGCACATACCGTTTTGCAGCTTGTCGCAGCTTTCACAAGCCGAAAGCCTGCGGCGGTATTCCTCGGGATCTGCCTTGTCCTGGGCCGGCAGGGAGGCAATCAGCTCCTGAATCGATTGGTACAGCTCCCCGCTGTCTTGATTCAGCAGACATTTCCGGCATCGGGTTTGAGCCATGATGATTCCTCCTTTTGGCAATCCATGTACCTCTTTGCTCACCAGTATACCCAGCTTTCAAATCCTTGTCAATGGACAAAAGCACACCGTCCCCGGACGGTTCCGAGGACGGCAAACTTTTTCCAGCGTTTACACGCCTGAATGGATTCTGTTTTTCTTACGCCTCAATGGTGTAAAGCACCACGCTGCAAGCAGGCAGTTCGGCGGAGATGGTGTCCCCTTCCACAGTAAAGCCAGTGAAGTCGGTGGTGTGAACTGCATTGGGGTCGTCGAAGGTGTTGTGAGCGTGAACTTCTCCGGTGAGAATGGTAGCTTTCACCTTGCTGAGATCGCAGCCCAGCACCTGCACGTCCACCTTCTGGCTTTCGTCGCTGAGCAGGTTGGACACGGTGATGTGGGTGACGCCCTTGTCGTCCACAGAAGCAGACTGGGTCAGTGTGGGAATATCCATGGGACCGTGATGCAGGAAGGTGTCTCCCACAATGTGGCTGTCCAGCAGGGTGGCATCCTGGTGATGCTTATACAGGTCGTAGACGTAATAGGTGGGGGTCTTGATCATCTTAGGACCTTCAGTGAGAATGACGCTCTGGAGCACATTGACGATCTGGGCGATGTTGGTCATAATGACCCGGTCGCTGTGCTTGTTGAAGATATCCAGGTGCAGAGCGGCAACCATAGCGTCCCGCATGGTGTTCTGCTGATACAGGAAACCGGGGTTGGTGCCGGGTTCCACACTGAACCAGGTACCCCATTCGTCCACGATCAGGCCTACACGGTGCTGGGGATCGTACTTGTCCATCACTGCCAGGTGGCCGTTAATCAGCTCTTCCATCCGCTGTGCCTTCACCAGAGTGATGTCGTACACCGGACGGTCGAAGTCCAAAGCGCTGCCCTTGATTTCCCAGCCCAAGGGGTGGGTGTAGTAGTGGAGGGTGATGGCGTCCATGAACTTGCCGGCCACCTTCATCACGCCGTCGGTCCATTCGTAATCGTCGATGTTGGCGCCGCAGGCAATCTTAAATACCTTGTTGTCCCCGTAGTTGCGCACAAAGGTGCCGAACCGGCGGAACAGATCACCGTAGTATTCCGGGCGCATATTGCCGCCGCAGCCCCAGTTTTCGTTGCCGATGCCGAAGTACTTTACCTTCCAGGGCTTTTCCTGACCGTTCTGCTTACGCAATTCCGCCATGGGAGAAACGCCGTCAAAGGTCATGTACTCCATCCACTCGCTCATTTCCTGCACGGTGCCGGAGCCCACGTTGCCGTTGATGTAGGGCTCGCAGCCCAGCTGGTCACAGAGTTCCATAAATTCGTGGGTGCCGAAGGAGTTGTCCTCCACCACGCCGCCCCAGTTGGTGTTCACCATCCGCTTGCGGGTTTCCTTGGGGCCGATACCGTCTTTCCAATGGTACTCGTCGGCAAAGCATCCGCCGGGCCAACGCAGCACCGGGACTTTGATTTCTTTTAAGGCTTCCACTACATCGGTGCGCATACCGTTTTTATTGGGAATGTCGGAGTTTTCCCCCACATAAATCCCTTCGTAAATGCAGCGGCCCAGATGTTCGGAAAAATGGCCGTAAATGTTTTTGTTGATTACATTTTTGGGAAGATTTTTGTTGACAACAATCTTGCTCATTTCTGTAAATCCTTTCTCCCGTTTTGGGCTGTCATCAACCCGATTTTAGCATGGGCATCCTGGGATGTCAATGCTTTTTTGAGGGTTTTTCCCCGGTTTTTTCTTGGGATTTTGTTGTGTGTTTGAAAAGGTCGGAAAGGTTGAAAAAGGTCGGCTGAACGGGTGCGGCCCGGCTTTTTCCCACTGAAAAAGCAAAAAGGATGCGGGGCTCTTGTCCCCGCACTCCCAGACTGCTTTTCAGACAAAACTGTACTAAAATCTTTTTATGCCCGTCCCCGGCGTTTCAGCATATGCTTCACGGTACCCAGCAAGCTCTTCAGGTTGATCACCACAATCACGGCGCACAAGGCCAGCTCAATGGGGATCCAGAAGGACACCTCTGCAATCATCAGCACCGCCTGAACCAGGATCAGCACCAGGTTTAATATAAACTTGGGCAGGTTCCAGCGGATAGGAATGAGAGAATGGGTATGGATAGCACGGATCACGAACACCAAAAAGTAGCTGAAGAAGCTGGCAAAGCCTGCGGCGTTCACCCCGGCATTCACCCCGAACATTCCTCCAATCAATGGCACCAGCACAAAGCAGAGCACCAGGTTAGCCACCGCCCCGATGACGGTGGTGATGAATGTCATGGTACTCTTCTTCTCCACCATATAGACGCTTCCCAAAAAGTTCACCATGGTGCAGAAGGTAGTGGCCAAAATCAGCATGGGCATAAATTGCCAGGAATCGTAGAAACTGTCGCTGACCAAAATACTGGTCACCAGTTTGCTGGAAACAATCAGGATCGAGGCAGTGGCAAACACCAAAGATTGCAGGGCGTTAAACACATTGGAGAAGAAAGCCCCTCGGGTCTTGGGATCGTTTTCCTGGACGGCGCTGACCTGCCAGGCGTCGATGAAGATCCCCGCCACAATAATCACCACACTGGGTACCTTATAGGCGGCGGCGTAAAGGCCGTTGGCGTCGGTGCCCAAAAACCAGCCCACAATGTACCGGCCGGACACGTTGATGATCCACCAGAACACAGTAGTGGGAATCAAGGGAATGGAGTAGCGGATCATCTGGGATGCGGTATTCTTTCGAGTTTTGCCGAACCGGACATACTTCCATAGAGAAGCCATCCAAAACAGGAACACAATGGAAATGGCATCACTGACAATAATGGCCAGCAGATAGCCGGTGGTGCCCCAATGGAAACCCACCAAAAACAAAATAGTCAGCCCGCAGGTCATAAAGGTGCTGAGCACCCCTTCAAAGGCATAGAGCTTAATCAGATTCCTGGCCCGAACGAACTGAGCGCAGATCTGCCGCATAGAGGTGGTGATGAGGAAAATGTACAGGATCATCACATAATCATGGAGAAAGTCAATGGCAAAACACACCGGCATCAGCAGCAAAAACACAGCATAACCCGCCAAGAAGCATTTGATCCCGGTGGAAAAGACGTCGGATTTTCGATAACTTCGATCCAATCCAAAACGGATGATGCCATTGGTAATGCCCACGGTAATCACCGGCCAAAGCACATTGGCAGACTGCTGGATCAAGTCCACCGTGCCATATTCGGCAGTAGTGAGGTAGCCGGTATAGATAGGCAGCATAATAAAAACAAGGAGTTTGGAGCTGAATTGCCCGATACCGAAAATTACCGAGTTCATCATCAGGCGGGTGTATTTATTTCCTTTCGTTTTGGCCAAGAAAACCATCCTTTCCGCCCAGTTAGGGGAATGAATTCTTATAATTCTGACACATCACAAGGATTCCTCTTGGTGTTCGCCTTGGGTGAAATGACCGGCCGTCAAAAGAGGAATCAGAACCATCTATGAAGCTGATGGTTCTATTATACCCAAAAGGGCCTGATTTGTCACCTTTTTTAACAAAATCGTTATAAAGCTGGAATAGGCTGGAAATTGCAGCACATTCACTGCAGCAAGATATCTCTCTAGTAGGCTGGTTACGGTGCCGATTTAAAAAAAGAGGGATGTGAGAAAACCTCCCACACCCCTAACCTGCTTTCAGAAAAAGCTATCTGGACTTTCCCG